>CAJQQH010000182.1 GCA_905480405.1 uncultured Polaribacter sp.
TCTGCCCTTTACTTAGCATTTGCGCTAATTCACTAAATAAAACGCGCTCAGAAATGTCCATAATCCTGGCACATTCTTGCACATAAACTTCACGTTGAATACCGTCTGGAATTTTAGAAATACTTTGTACAATATCTCTAATTACACCAGCTTTTTTTATAGGATCGTTTTTAGAATCTTTTAATAGAAGTGATACTTTAAAATTGATAAAATCTTGTGCAGCATCTTCTAAATATGTTTTTAATTCGCTATCTGAGTGTGATTTTGCAAAACTATCTGGATCTTCACCGTCTGGAAACTGAACCACTTTTACGTTCATTCCTTGCTCTAGAATTAAATCAATTCCACGAATGGAAGCTCTAATACCTGCAGCATCACCATCAAAAAGTACAGTTATATTTTTTGTTAACCTATTTACTAATCTAATCTGATCTGAAGTTAAAGCTGTACCAGAAGAAGCTACAACATTTTCTACACCAGATTGATGAAAAGAAATTACATCTGTATAACCTTCTACTAAAAAGCTATTATCTTGTTTAGCTATTTCTTTTTTAGCTTGATATATTCCATATAGAATTTTACTCTTGTGGTAAATATCGCTTTCTGGTGAGTTTAGGTACTTAGCTGCTTTTTTATCTGCAGTTAATATTCTACCTCCAAAACCTAAAATACGACCAGACATTGAGTGTATAGGAAATAATACACGTCCTTTAAAACGGTCGAATTGCCTATTTTCTTTTACAATTGATAAACCTGTAGAAGCTAAATATTTTAAATCGTATCCTTTTGCTAAAGCTGCATTTGTAAAATTATCCCACTCATCTAAACAATAACCTAATTCAAACTTTTTTATGGTTTCGTCTTTAAAACCGCGTTCTTTAAAATAAGACAAACCAATTGCTTTACCTTGGTTTGTATTAATCATTAAATTATTAAAGTAATCTTTAGCATAAGTAGAAACCAAAAACATACTTTCTCGTTCATCCATTTGAGCTTTTTCTTCAGAAGTTTGCTCGGTTTCTTCAATTTCTATATTGTATTTTTTAGCTAACCACTTTAAAGCTTCAGGATACGAAAAGTGCTCGTGTTCCATTAAAAAAGAAACAGAATTACCTCCTTTTCCTGTAGAAAAATCTTTCCAAATTTGTTTTACAGGAGACACCATAAATGATGGCGATTTTTCGTCTGTAAACGGACTTAATCCTTTAAAATTACTTCCTGCTTTTTTTAACTGTACAAATTCACCAATAACCTCTTCTACTCTTGCAGCTTCGAAAACGCGGTCTATAGTACTTCTAGAAATCATTTATTTATATTAATTGGAAAGTGAAAACAAATATAAAAAAAACCTCACTAATAGAATTTAGTGAGGTTCCTATTATTTTGTCTATTATAATTAAGAAGCTGCTCTTAATTTCTTTAAAGCTGTTTTTGTTAATTTAGCTTCTGCATAGATTTTAGTAACCTTAAATTCTTTTTCATCAGAACTTGGTAAATCGAACATTGCATCTGTAAATATAGCTTCACATAAAGAACGTAAACCTCTGGCACCTAACTTATACTCTACTGCTTTGTCTACAATATAGTTTAAAGCACCTTCTGTAATAGTAAAGGCAACATCATCCATTGTAAACAACTTAGAGTATTGCTTAATAATAGCATTTTTAGGCTCTGTTAAAATTGCTCTTAACGTTTTTGCATCTAAAGGATTCATGTAGCTTAAAACAGGTAAACGTCCTATAATTTCTGGAATTAAACCGAATGCTTTTAAATCTGAAGGAATAATGTATTGTAATAAGTTTTCTTCATCTACTTTATCATCATCTAAAGAAGCACCAAAACCTACAGCTTGCATATTTAAACGTTTGCTAATAAATCTTTCTATTCCAGAAAAAGCACCACCAGCAATAAATAAAATCTCTTTGGTATCTACTTCTATAAATTTTTGCTCAGGATGTTTTCTTCCGCCTTTAGGCGCAACATTTACAACCGTACCTTCCAATAACTTTAATAAAGCTTGTTGCACTCCTTCTCCAGAAACATCTCTTGTAATTGAAGGATTATCACCTTTTCGTGCAATTTTATCAATTTCATCAATAAAAATAATACCTCTTTGCGCTTTTTCTACGTCGTAATCTGCAGCTTGTAATAATTTGCTTAAAATACTTTCTACATCCTCACCTACATAACCTGCTTGCGTTAAAACGGTAGCATCTACAATAGCAAAAGGCACATTTAACATTCTTGCAATTGTTTTTGCAACTAATGTTTTTCCTGTACCGGTTTCACCAACTAAAACAATGTTAGATTTCTCTATTTCAACTTCATCTTTCTCGTCTTTTGATTGTAATAATCTTTTGTAGTGATTATACACAGCAACAGACATCGCTTTTTTAGTTTCTACTTGCCCAATAATATATTGATCTAAAAACTCTTTTATTTCTTTTGGTTTTTTTAACGTTAAATCTTTAGACAAGTCATTCGATTTTGCATCAGAAATTTCTTCTTCTACAATACCATGTGCTTGCTCTATACATTTATCGCAAATATGAGCATCCATACCAGCAATAAGCAAGTCTGTTTCTGCTTTTTTTCGTCCGCAAAACGAACATTCTAAATTTTCTTCTTTCGACATTTTTATTTCACTTTTCGCATTTCGCTATTTGCTTTTGACACTTAGCTGTATGTTTTTAAAATTTATCTTCTGCTAACTATTAATTGCAAAAGGCTTAAAGCTTTAAAAAATTACTTTTTTCTTGCTAAAACCTCATCAATCATACCGTACGCTTTTGCCTCATCTGCTTTCATCCAATAATCTCTATCAGAATCTGCTTTTACTTTTTCAAAGGTTTGTCCTGAATGATTTGCAATAATATCATATAGTTCTGTTTTTAACTTTCCTATTTCTTTTACTGTAATTTCCATATCAGAAGCTTGCCCTTGTGCACCTCCCATTGGTTGGTGAATCATAATACGAGAATGTGGTAAAGCAGAACGTTTTCCTTCTGCTCCTGCACACATTAAAACAGCTCCCATAGAGGCTGCCATACCTGTACAAATTGTAGCTACATCTGGTTTAATAAATTGCATTGTATCGTAAATACCTAAACCTGCATAAACACCTCCTCCTGGTGAGTTTATGTATATTGAAATATCTTTATTTGCATCTACACTTTCTAAAAATAATAACTGTGCTTGAATTACATTAGCTACTTGGTCGTTAACTCCTGTACCTAAAAAGATAATCCTATCCATCATTAAACGAGAGAAAACATCCATTTGAGTAATGTTCATTTGACGCTCTTCCATAATATATGGCGTTAAACTACTTGTAATTTTACCTAAATATGTACTATTTATTCCTTGATGTTTTGTTGCGTATTTTTCGAATTCTTTTCCGTAATCCATTTCTATATTCTATTTAGTATTTGATTTGTAAAGATAAGAAACTATTTGTTACTTTTTTGTTAATGTAAGAGGCTAAAAAAACCTGAATTTTAAAAATTCAGGTTTTTTAATTTTATAGATAATTACACTATTAACACAATAATAAGTAACTAAAGTTTACTACAATTATTTATAAACTTCTTTTATAAACTCTTCGTAAGAAACTTCTTTTGTTTTAAAGCTGATGTTTTCTTTAAAGAAAGTCATCATTTTATTACTAATTAATTGAGATTGTAATTTTTGAGCTTCTTCTTGATTTTGTAAAATTCTACCAGCAATATCATCCAATTCTTTTTCTTCTGGATTTGTATTACCAAATTGAGCCATTTGCGTACGGATAAATCCTTTTGCGTAATCTACCAATTCTGCATAGTCTAATTTGATATCATTATCTTTCATAATCTTACCTTCGATTAATTGATAACGTAAACCTTTTTCAGATTTTTCAAATTCTGCAGCAGCTTCTTCTGGTGATAATGCTTTTTCACCTGCAGTTGCTAACCATTTCTTTAAAAACTCTGTAGGTAAATCAAACTTTGTGTTTTCTATTAAAGATTCTGTTACAGCATTTAATAATTGCTGATCTCCTTGTTGCTTAAATTGCTTTTCTGCATCTTCTTTAATCTTATCTTTTAATTCAGTTACAGAAGTTACACTTCCATCAGCAAATAATTTATCGAACAATTCTTTGTCTAAATCTGCTGGTTCTGTTTTTGTAATTTCTTCTATTGTTAAAGAAACAGTAACATCTAAATCGTGAATTACATCATGCTCAACACCTAAAACATGTTGTAATTTATGATCATCTTCAAACAATTTCTTAGTATCTAATTCGATAACATCACCAACTTTAGCACCAATAACTTTACCTTCGTTTTTCTTTCCTTTTAAATCATTTACTAAGAAAGTAGATTTTTTATCGATACCATTATCTTCATTAACAAAAGTTCCTGTTACGTTTGAATGTTCGGTTGCTTCGTCTAAAGGACTAACTTTACCGTAACGATTTTGAATATTCTTAACTTCTTCGTCAATTAATTCATCTGTAGCAACAATCTTATATTCTTTTACTTTGTTCTTCGCTTTTAAGTCAATTTCAAATTCAGGTACTAAACCTATTTCAAATTCAAAAGAAAATGTTTCCGCATCCCAATTAAAGTCTTCTTTTACTCTTGGTAAAGGATTTCCTAAGATATCTAACTTTTCTTCTGTTAAATATTTATTTAAAGATTCTTGTAAAAGCTTATTAACCTCGTCCATCATAATAGATTTACCGTATTGCTTTTTAATCATACCCATTGGTACGTGTCCTTTTCTAAAACCAGGAACATCTGCTTTTTTACGATAATCTGTTAATAAATTTGTAACTTTTGCTTGATAATCATCAGCAACTATATTAACTGTTATAACTGCATTTAATGCATCTATGTTTTCTTTTGTAATATTCATTTCTTATAATCTATAGTTCTTAAAAAATCGAGTGCAAAATTAATCATTTTAATTAATTTTACAAAGGTTTAAACGCTTCTATTTCAGCAAATTCGTTTTCATTAAAAATTTATAAATCAAAACTACCTTAGGTCTTTACAAAAAATAAAAAAATTATGTAATTTTGCATAACGTTATTCCGATTGTAAATGGAATCTTCAAACAACAAACTAAATGCAATACAATAGAATTCTTTTAAAATTAAGTGGTGAAGCTTTAATGGGCGATAGACAATATGGAATAGATCCTAAACGTCTTTCTGAATATGCAAAGGAAATTAAAGAAGTAGTAGCAAAAGGGATTCAGGTTGCTATTGTAATTGGAGGAGGAAACATTTTTAGAGGTGTTGCAGGAGCTGCAAATGGTATGGATCGTGTGCAAGGAGATCACATGGGTATGCTTGCAACTTGTATAAACGGTTTAGCATTACAAAGCGCATTAGAAGACGAAAATGTTAAAACACGTTTACAAACTGCTTTAGAAATAAAAGAAGTTGCAGAACCTTATATTAAAAGAAAAGCAATTCGTCATTTAGAAAAAGGACGTGTTGTAATTTTTGGGGCTGGAACAGGTAATCCTTATTTTACAACTGATACTGCTGCTGTTTTAAGAGCTATAGAAATTGATGCAAATTGTATTTTAAAAGGGACTAGAGTTGACGGAATTTACAATGTAGATCCAGAAAAAAACAAAGATGCTGTTAAATTTGAAACAATTACTTTTAAAGAGGTTATTGAAAAAGGTTTAAAAGTAATGGATATGACTGCTTTTACTTTAAGCGAAGAAAACAACTTACCAATTATTGTTTTTGATATGAATACGAATGGAAACTTACTTAAATTAGTTTCTGGAGATAAAATTGGTACAATAGTTGACAATTAATAATCAAAATCTTTAAATTTTAAAAGATGAACGAAGAAATTGAATTTATTTTAGATTCTGCAAAAGAAGCAATGACGAATGCTATTGAGCATTTAGAAAAAGAATTGCGTTCTATTAGAGCAGGAAAAGCTACACCAGCAATGTTAGGTACAGTAATGGTAGATTATTATGGGTCTCAAACTCCATTGTCTCAAGTTGCAAATGTAAACACACCAGATCCAAGAACGTTAAGTGTACAACCTTGGGAAAAGAACATGCTACAAAACATAGAGAAAGCAATTCAAATTGCAAATCTTGGTTTAAACCCAATGAATAATGGTGATATTATTATGATTAACGTACCACCTTTAACAGAAGAACGTAGAATTGGATTGGCTAAACAAGCTAAAGCGGAAGCAGAACATGCTAAAGTTGGTATTAGAAATGCCCGTAAAGATGCAAATAACGACATTAAAAAAACGGATATTTCTGATGATATGAAAAAAATATCTGAAGCAGATGTTCAAAAAATGACAGATACTTTTGTAAAAAGTATTGAAGGAATACTTTCTGTAAAAGAAAAAGAAATAATGACTGTTTAAGTCTACTTTAAAGTGATAAAAAAAGAGTGTTTTACAACACTCTTTTTTTGTTTAAATCACTGTTACAATTTAATTACCTTTGCATAAATTTTTTTTAAATGAATTTCTGGACAAAAGTTGCTGGTATTATTTTAAGAAACCGCTACTTGGTTTTATTAGTTATTGCTATCATTACTGGTTTATTAGCTTCACAAATGAAGCATATGAAGTTTTCGTATACAGAAGCAAATCTGTTACCAGAAAACCATGAAGCCAATATAGAGTATAATAAATTTTTAGAAATTTTTGGAGAAGAGGGCAACCTTGTTATTCTAGGTATAAAAGACTCTACTGTTTTTACTCCTAAAAAATTTAATGCTTGGAATAATTTAGTAAAAGAATTCGAAAATCTTAAAGAAATAGATTTTACAATTTCAATTGCTGACGTTAAAAAATTAAAAGCAGATAGAAAAAAAAGGAAATTTGTTTTAGAACCTCTCTATGAGAAAAACCCATCAACAAAAAAAGAAGTTTTAGACATAAAAAAACAACTTTTTGAAAAACTTCCATTTTACGACAACCTCCTTTTTAATAAAGAAACAGGTACTTTACAAACTGCTATTTATATTAAAAAGGAAATTATTAATACACCTGCACGTAGAGATTTTATATTCTACAAATTAATACCTACAATAGAAAAATTTGAAAAAGATAACAATTTAGATGTTCGGGTTTCTGGAATGCCTTATATAAGAACTGTAAACGCGCAAAACATACAAGATGAAATTATTCTTTTTGTTGGTGGTGCACTAGGAATTACGGCTGTTATTTTCTTTTTCTTTTTTAGATCGTTTAGAGCTACTTTTATTACTCTTTTAGTAGTATCAATTGGTGTTACTTGGGCGCTTGGTTTTATTGGTTTATTTAGATATGAGATTACTGTTTTATCGGCACTAATTCCGCCTTTAATTATTGTAATTGGTGTACCTAATGCCGTTTTTCTAATCAATAAATATCAGCAAGAAATAAAAAAACATGGTCATCAAGCAAAAGCTTTACAACGTGTAATTTCTAAAATTGGTAATGCTACTTTAATGACAAATATTACTACTGCATCTGGTTTTGCAACCTTTGTATTTGTAAAAAGTAACTTATTACGCGAATTCGGAATTTTGGCTTCTGTAAACATCATTAGTATTTTTGTTTTAGCATTATTAATTATTCCTATCATTTATAGTTTTATGCCACTTCCTAAAAAGAAGCATTTAAATCATCTAGAAAGAAGATGGATTGAAAATGTTGTTGATTGGATGGAAAGAACAGTTAGAGAACAAAGGATTTCTATATATATAGCAACTGTTGTTATTATTATCTTAGGTATTATTGGTGTTTATAAAATTAGAGTTTCGGGTAGTTTAATTGAAGATATGCCCAAGAGTATGAGTTTTTACAAAGACATTAAATTTTTTGAAAAAGAATTTGGTGGCATTATGCCTTTAGAGATTTTAATTGATACTAAAAAAGATAAAGGAGTTATGAAATTATCCACCTTAAAAAAGATGGATAAAATTAATGAAACTATAGAAACTTTCCCTGAATTATCAAAACCTGTTTCTGTTGTAAACCTAGTAAAATATTCTAAACAAGCATACTACAAAGGAAATCCTAAATATTATCAATTACCAACAAGCCAAGAACAAAGTTATATTTTCTCTTACACTAAAAACTCTAATAGTGATGCAGGAATGTTAAAGAATTTTGTTGATTCTACAGGTAGATATGCCAGAATAACAACCTTTATGAAGGATATTGGTACTGATAAAATGGATGCGATTCAAGAGCGTTTAAAAGCGGTTATTAAAAAAGAATTTCCATCAGAAAAATATACAGTTTCTATTACAGGTAAAGCTTTAGTTTTTATAAAAGGAACCAATTATCTAATTAAAAATTTAGTTTTTTCTTTATCATTAGCTATTTTACTAATTGCAATTTTTATGGCTTGGATGTTTAGATCGCCACAAATGATTTTAATTTCTTTGCTCCCAAACATTCTTCCTTTGCTTATTACAGCAGGATTAATGGGCTTTTTCGATATCCCTATAAAACCATCTACAATTTTAGTATTTAGTATTGCATTTGGTATTTCTGTAGACGACACAATTCACTTTTTAGCAAAATACAGACAAGAGCTCATTGCAAATAAATGGAAAATAAAACCATCTGTTTATGCAGCTTTACGAGAAACTGGTGTAAGTATGTTTTACACATCTATCGTTTTGTTTTTTGGTTTTCTGGTATTCTGCTTATCTAGTTTTGGGGGTACAATTGCTTTAGGAGGATTAGTTTCCATTACTTTATTATTAGCAATGGTTTCTAACTTACTACTATTACCTTCATTATTATTAACTTTCGAGAAGAAGATTGCAAACAAAAAAGTATTTAAAGAACCTAAATTAAAAATTCTTCCACCTAAAGAAGAAAAAGTACAATAATAAAAAAAACCTATACTTATTAAAATAAGTAAAGGTTTTTTCTCTTTGTTATTGGTTGGGGAACCTAAATATTTTCATAACAAAATTCTTAGTTCATAGCAATTTAAAACAAAAATAAGGCAATATTTACTTTAAATCAACTGTGTTTTTACGCAGTTTTAGTATATTGTAGGATGGAAAATGAATTTGGGAAATATACACGCGAAAGAATTTCAAACATTCCTTTCGACTCTAACGACTCTATTTATAAAGAATATAGCAACAAAGTACCACAATTTATAGGACAAGCCGTTTATATTTATTCCTTTGAAAAAAACAGAATGGTTTTTGCAAATGGATGGAAGGATATACTTGGCTACGAAGATGAAGACATTACTTTATTAAAGATTGTTGAAAGTACATCAAAACGACACTTCAATTTCTCTAATGAACTAAATGACAAAGCATTACTTTTTTTAAATAACATTAATAATAATTTAGACAAATATAGTTTTACAATTGAAGTAGAAAAAATTCATAAAAATGGAGATGTAATACCCGTATTCTCTAGAGTTGGAATTTATAAATCTCATCATGGAAATATACTAGAAGTTATAGGAATTTCTGAAAGAATACATTCTAGAAAACTGGGCAACATTATGCAATATGCAGCTTTTGGACCAGAAACTTCTGGATTTGAAGATTCTCTTAATGAACAATTATTTAATCAATTAGGAATTTCTAGAAAAGAAAAAGAAGCTCTAGAACTAGCTGCAAAAGGTTTTGCATTTAAAGAAATAGCGAACAAACTAAATGTAAGTCAATCTGCAATCGAGAAAAGAATTATTCCTTTATATAAAAGGTTTAACGTAAAAAGCCTACCACATCTTATTAGTTTCTCTTACGATAATCATATATTATAAAGTTAGTTCTGTAATTATAAATTTATAGTATCAATTTTACTTTCTTCAACACCAATATTAATTAACATATTTTTCCATTTATCTTTATTTCCATTATCTAAATTTTGCTTACTTCCAAGCACCCAAATAATATTTTTTACCTTTAACAACTCTCTGTTTTCTTTATTTTCTGGTTTTAGAGTATCTATAAAACTTAACAGCTTTTTAGGAGAGATTAATTCTTCTTGAATTGGTTCACTTGGGTTTATGTCATCAATCATTAAAAAACTTGTAGTTTTCCAATTCCAAATTTCATGACTTTCTAAAACATCATCTTGTTCTTTAAAAAAATAATTAAACATTTTAATTGCATTCACATACAAACAACTATTATTTTTTATACTTAACTCATTTAAAATTCCAACTCCTAAACTTGTTTTCCCTGTATTTAATGATCCATAAATTAAAAGATGATTTCCGCTATTTTTAGTTGATAAAAAACGATCTACTTTCAACTTATCTGAACTAGAAATTATAAAGTCCCATTGGCTTAATCGAAACTGAAACGGAAATCTTGCATAGAACTGATACATTTTTGTCACATACCAATACCTGGTTGCAAATGCCAAATAAATAGCTAAAACAATCAGGATAATAATTACACTATTGTTATTTAACTTATGAATACAAAAAGCAAACAACAAGCTTCCTAACACAAAAAAGCAAACATCTGTAAATGTATCAAAAGCCACATTAATCCATTTAGGCTTAAAAATATACTTATCCTTTTTGGGTACAAATAGAACATCAGAATTGGATTCTCTTTTACTTAACAAGGGGCCTAAAAAATTATATAATTCAAACAAAAACCAAAATCCTGAAACATAAATAGCGGCTCTTGCTCCTTCTATTTCAAAAAAATAATAAAGTAAAAATGTAGGTATAAAGCCTAATGAAATATGACCAAATTGATTTGCTAACCATGCATAAGTTAAGGTTACACCACGATAAGAATCTTTTCCAATTAAATCTGCTTTTAACTGTTGTAAAATTCTTTTAAAAGGTATTTTATTTTCAATTTTCATTAACTTTTTTTACTTATAAAGATAACAAATTGTTTATGATAAAATATGTTTTAAAACTTTTGAAGAAATTAACTTAAGA
>CAJQQH010000183.1 GCA_905480405.1 uncultured Polaribacter sp.
TTAGCAGCGTTATCTATTTTGCCAGCAATTGCATTTCAGTTTGGAATACAACAAAGTTGGGCTATGTTTTATGGTGGTACATCATTGATAATTATGGTTGGAGTTGCAATTGATACTTTGCAACAAATTAACTCGTACTTATTAAATCGTCATTATGATGGTTTAATGAAAGCGGGAAATAGCAATAGAAAATCGAATAAATAATATGGCTAAACAATCAGCAATTCAGCAAGACGGAACAATTACAGAAGCATTATCTAATGCTATGTTTCGTGTAGAATTAGAGAACGGACATATTGTTACGGCTCACATTTCTGGAAAAATGCGTATGCATTATATAAAACTTTTACCAGGAGATAAGGTAAAGTTAGAAATGAGCCCATATGATTTATCAAAAGCAAGAATTACTTACAGATACTAAAAACAAACAAACAGATGAAAGTTAGAGCATCAGTTAAAAAAAGAAGTGCCGACTGCAAAATAGTTCGCAGAAAAGGTAGATTATACGTGATTAATAAACAAAATCCTAGATTTAAACAAAGACAAGGGTAATGGCAAGAATAGCAGGTATTGATATTCCAAAGAATAAAAGAGGGGTTATTGCTTTAACTTACATCTTTGGTATAGGAAGCAGCAGAGCAGTTAAAGTTCTAGCAGAAGCAAAAGTAGATGAGAGCATTAAAGTTCAAGATTGGACAGATGATCAAATCGCAGCAATTAGAGAACAAGTAGGATCTTTTACAATTGAAGGAGAATTACGTTCTGAGGTACAAATAAACATCAAACGTTTGATGGATATTGGTTGTCAAAGAGGTATTCGTCATAGACTTGGTCTTCCTTTAAGAGGACAAAGAACTAAGAATAATTCTCGTACTAGAAAAGGTAAGAGAAAAACTGTAGCTAACAAGAAAAAATAAGTTAGATAAAGTAATAAAGATCTAATAATAGTTTTACTATAAAATTAGAAAACTAAATTACTAAAACTGAATAATTATGGCAAAAGCAAGTTCAAAAAAACGTAAAGTAATTATTGATGCAATTGGAGAGGCGCATGTAACTGCATCTTTTAATAACATCATCATTTCTTTAACAAATAAAAAAGGTGACGTTATTTCTTGGTCATCTGCAGGTAAAATGGGTTTTAGAGGTTCTAAAAAGAATACTCCATATGCAGCTCAATTAGCCGCAGAAGATTGTGCAAATGTTGCAAAAGAAGCAGGTTTACGTAAAGTTAAAGTTTATGTAAAAGGACCAGGTAATGGTAGAGAATCTGCTATTAGATCTATTCATAATGCAGGTATTGAAGTAACAGAAATTATTGATGTTACACCTATTCCTCATAATGGATGTCGTCCACCAAAGAGAAGAAGAGTATAATTAAATATTTTAACTTGATAGGAATAAGATTATCGAAGGAGTAAGCCTTAATTCATAATCCCTATCTATAACAACAAAGAAATGGCAAGATATACAGGACCAAAAACTAAAATTGCTCGTAAGTTTGGTGAAGCAATTTTTGGAGAAGACAAAAATTTTGAAAAAAGAAATTTCCCTCCAGGACAGCATGGTAATGCTAGAAGAAGAGGAAAAAAATCTGAATATGCTACCCAGTTAATGGAAAAGCAGAAAGCTAAATATACTTATGGTATTTTAGAGCGTCAATTCAGTAATTTATTCAAAAAAGCTTCTGCATCTCAAGGAATTACAGGTGAAATTTTATTACAACTATGTGAATCTCGTTTAGATAACGTTGTTTACAGAATGGGAGTTTCAAATTCAAGAAGTGGAGCACGTCAATTAGTTTCTCACAGACATATTACTGTTAATGGAGAAATCGTTAACATCCCTTCTTATAGTTTAAATGATGGAGACGTTGTTGCTGTAAGAGAGAAATCTAAATCTTTAGTAGCTATCGAAAGTGCATTAGCTTCTAATAGTAATGTTTTTGAATGGTTAACTTGGAATTCTGATACGAAATCTGGAACTTTTATTAAAGCACCAGAAAGACTTCAAATTCCTGTAAACATCAAAGAGCAATTAATCGTAGAATTATATTCTAAGTAATAAAATAATCATATTGAGATTCAGCCAAAGGGTTTATAAATGTTTCTTCACATTTATAAACCGCGCAACTGAATAACAATTAAAAACGAAGAAAATGGCAATTTTAAATTTTCAAAAGCCCGATAAAGTTATAATGATTGAATCTACAGATTTTTCTGGTAGATTTGAATTCAGACCTTTAGAACCAGGTTTTGGTTTAACAGTTGGTAATGCTCTAAGAAGAGTACTTTTATCATCTTTAGAAGGTTTTGCAATTACATCATTAAGAGTTGATGGAGTTGAGCATGAGTTTTCTACTGTTCCTGGAATTGTAGAAGATGTTACAGAAATTATCTTAAACTTAAAACAAGTTCGTTTTAAGAAACAAATTGATGACACTGATAGAGAAACCGTTTCTATCTCATTGTCTGGTCAAGAGCAATTTACTGCTGGAGATTTACAAAAATTTATTTCTGGTTTTCAAGTATTGAATCCAGATTTAGTTATTTGTAACATGGATAAATCTGTAAAGTTAAATGCAGAAATTACAATAGAAAAAGGTAGAGGATTTGTACCAGCAGAAGAAAATAAGAAATCTTCAGCGCCAATTGGTACTATTTTTACAGATTCTATTTATACACCAATTAAGAATGTAAAATATGCAATCGAAAATTACCGTGTAGAACAAAAAACGGATTATGAAAAATTAGTTTTCGATATTGATACTGATGGATCTATGAATCCTAAAGATTCATTAACTGAAGCTGCAAAAATATTAATTCATCACTTTATGTTATTCTCTGATGAGCGTATCACTTTAGAGGCAGATGAAATTGCACAAACAGAAACATATGATGAGGAATCATTACATATGCGTCAGTTATTAAAAACTAGATTAATCGATATGGATTTATCTGTAAGAGCTTTAAATTGTTTAAAGGCTGCAGAAGTAGATACATTAGGAGATTTAGTTTCTTTTAATAAAAGCGATTTAATGAAATTTCGTAACTTTGGAAAAAAATCATTAACAGAACTAGAAGAATTAGTTATTGTTAAAGGTTTAAATTTCGGAATGGATTTAACAAAATATAAATTAGATAGAGATTAATCTTTCATATTTTGCTCCTCAAAATGGGTAGATGCAAGATGAAAGCATAAAACAAAGGTCATGAGACACGGAAAAAAATTCAATCACTTAGGAAGAAAAACAGCGCATAGAAAGGCAATGTTGGCTAATATGACTTGTTCTTTAATAGAACATAAACGTATTAACACTACAGTGGCAAAAGCAAAAGCATTAAGAGTTTTTGTTGAGCCATTAATTACAAAGTCTAAATCAGATACGACTCATAACAGACGTATTGTTTTTTCTTACTTACGTGATAAATTTGCAGTTACAGAATTATTTAAAGAAATTTCTGTAAAAGTTGCAGACAGACCAGGAGGTTACTTACGTATTATTAAATTAGGAAACCGACAAGGAGATAATGCTCCTATGGCAATGGTGGAATTAGTTGATTACAACGAGATTTACAATCCTAAAGGTCAAAAAGCAAAGAAAACTACCCGTAGAGGAAGAAGTAAAAAAACTGAAACTGCTCAAGTAGAAGGTACTGCAACAGAAGAAAAATCTGAAGAATAAAAAATGAAAATTTTTTAAATTATATAAAAGGGATAAACGTTTACGTTTATCCCTTTTTTTATATTTTTGCATTAACAAACACAACAATTAAGAATGAAATATCAAACACGTAAGAAAGCTTTAGTTTTATTAGCTGACGGAACAATTTTTTATGGTAAATCTGTTGGAATAGAAGGAACCTCAACTGGTGAAATTTGTTTTAATACTGGTATGACCGGTTACCAAGAGATTTTTACTGACCCTTCATATTTTGGTCAATTAATGGTAGCAACTAATGCTCATATTGGAAATTATGGAGTTAATAATAACGAAGTAGAATCTGATGGGATAAAAATATCTGGATTAATTTGTAGAAATTTTAGTTTTACACATTCTAGAGTTGATTCTGATGGAAACTTAAAAGACTGGTTTACCGAGCACAACTTAGTAGCAATTTCTGATGTTGATACTAGGGCTTTAGTTGCCTATATAAGAGACAATGGAGCAATGAATGCAATTATTTCTACAGATATTGATAATATTGATTTGCTTAAAAAGCAACTTGCAGATGTACCAAGTATGGAAGGTTTAGAGTTGGCTTCTAAAGTTTCTACCAAAGAGGCTTATTTTGTTGGTGATGAAAAATCTGATATTAAAATATCAGCTTTAGACATTGGTATTAAAAAGAATATTTTAAGAAATCTAGCTAAAAGAGGAGCTTATATTAAGGTTTTTCCTTACGACTCTACTTTTGAAGAATTATCAGCTTTTAATCCTGATGGTTATTTTATTTCTAACGGACCCGGAGATCCAGAACCTTTAGTTTCTGCACAAAAAGTTGCAAAAGAAATAATTGCAAAAGATTTACCTTTGTTTGGTATTTGTTTAGGGCATCAAGTTATTGCTTTAGCAAACGGAATCTCTACCTATAAAATGCATAATGGTCATAGAGGCATTAATCACCCTGTAAAGAATTTGTTAACAGGTAAAGGAGAGATTACTTCACAAAATCATGGTTTTGCTATTAGTAGAGAAGATGCAGAATCTAATGAAAATGTAGAAATAACTCATGTTCATTTAAATGATCATACAGTAGCAGGAATTCGTTTAAAAAACAAGAATGTTTTTTCTGTACAATATCATCCAGAAGCTAGTCCTGGACCTCATGACTCTGAATACTTATTTGATCAATTTATAACTAATATTAAAGAATCAAAAAAAGTTATATCGTAACTTTTTTGTTATTGGACGTACGTTATTAGTATTTTAACTTTTTGATTTTATTTATTTAAATTTAAAGATTATATTTGAAGTGTGATGTAAAAATCACATTCTTTTTCATAGCAATTTTCCCACTCAGTTTCTGAGTGGGTTTTTTATTGTATATAATACTTTCTTTGCAAACGTTTTCGTAATTAATTAATATCAAATTACTAAATCATTTATACATTTCGTAATTTAGCGTCAGAATATAAAATAATCAAAACTCATCTTTAATTGAGTTTATAAAATTAGAATTAATGAGTATAATTATAAGCGTTCATGCACGTCAGATTTTTGATTCAAGAGGGAATCCTACAGTAGAAGTAGATGTAACTACAGAAAATGGTATTCTTGGTAGAGCAGCAGTTCCTTCTGGAGCTTCTACAGGAGAACATGAAGCTGTAGAATTACGTGATGGTGGTAAAGATTACATGGGTAAAGGAGTTTTAAAAGCTGTTGAAAATGTAAATAAACTTATTGCTGCAGAACTTTTAGGAGTTTCTGTATTTGAACAAAATACAATAGATCAATTAATGATAGATTTAGACGGTACGCCAAATAAATCTAAGTTAGGAGCAAACGCTATTTTGGGTGTTTCTTTAGCAGTTTCAAAAGCAGCAGCTAACGAATTAGGAATGCCTTTATATAGGTATGTTGGTGGAGTTTCTGCAAATACACTACCTGTACCAATGATGAATATCATTAATGGTGGTTCTCATTCTGACGCACCTATTGCTTTTCAAGAGTTTATGGTTATGCCAGTAAAAGCAGAAAGTTTTTCTGATGCTATGAAAATGGGATCTGAAATTTTTCATAACTTAAAAAAAGTTTTACACGATAGAAATCTATCTACAGCAGTAGGAGATGAAGGTGGTTTTGCACCAAATTTAGAAGGTGGAACAGAAGATGCATTAGAAACTATTGCTTTAGCTGTTAGTAATGCTGGTTATAAATTAGGAGACGAAATTATGATTGCCTTAGATTGTGCAGCAGCAGAATTCTATGTTAATGGTAAATATGATTATACTAAATTTGAAGGTGAAACTGGAAAAATTAGATCTAGCCAAGAACAAGCAGATTATTTAGCTGACTTATCTGCTAAATATCCTATTATTTCTATTGAAGATGGTATGGATGAAAATGATTGGGAAGGTTGGAAATATTTAACTGAAAAAATTGGAGATAAAGTACAATTAGTTGGTGATGATTTATTTGTTACAAATGTAGAACGTTTGTCTAGAGGAATTGAAAATGGAATTGCAAATTCTATTTTAATTAAAGTTAATCAAATTGGTACTTTAACAGAAACTATTGCAGCTGTAAATATGGCTAAGAATGCAGGTTATACTTCTGTGATGTCCCATAGGTCTGGTGAAACAGAAGACAATACAATTGCAGATTTAGCAGTTGCTTTAAACTGTGGTCAGATTAAAACTGGTTCTGCTTCTCGTTCTGATAGAATGGCTAAATACAATCAATTATTACGTATTGAAGAAGAATTAGCTGGTACAGCTTATTTTCCAAAGGAAAACGCATTTAAAATATAAGTATTTAATTACTTAATAAAAAGGCTGTCTTATTAGACAGCCTTTTTTTGCTTCTATTATAAATTTTCAAAATTCTATTTTAAAAACATATTAGAATAATTATTTTTAGTTCTTTATAGTATAATTTATATGAAAAATACATTATTACTACCTTTTTTTTTAAGGTATTGATATTGAATTATATGAGTTTATTTATTAGTATTTTTGAAAGAACCAATTAAATTTATATCATTG
The DNA here is from genome assembly GCA_905480405.1 of uncultured Polaribacter sp. Lineage (GTDB taxonomy): Bacteria > Bacteroidota > Bacteroidia > Flavobacteriales > Flavobacteriaceae > Polaribacter. Next base: position 6,709 of record CAJQQH010000183.1, read on the forward strand.
AAAAAAAAAATATTATTTCTGCTGTTACTTTTGCAAGGAATGTTGCTCGCATCACAAGAAATTCAAATTAATGAGGTTGTTTCATCAAATTCCGTATACTTAGATGAAGATGGTGATTCCCCAGATTGGATTGAGATTTATAACTATGGAAATTCGTCTCTTTCGTTAGAAAATTGGCGTTTATCAGATGATGAAAATTTATTGGATAAGTGGTTTTTTCCTAATATATCTATAGAACCTAATGATTATCTATTAGTTTGGGCTTCTTCTAAGGATAGATCTGAAGTTACTTATTCGAGAACAATTGTAAACAAAGGAGATTTTTTTAAATATTTAATTCCTTCGTCTGAGCCATCATCTCAATGGACTAATAATAGTTTTGATGATGTTTCATGGTTAGATGGAGTATCTGGTTTTGGTTATGCAGATGGTGATGATAATACAGTATTAGAAACAGGAACTAAATCGATTTATGCAAGAATTAAATTTAACTTAACAGACATTGATAATGTAAAAAGTTTACTTTTAGATATAGATTATGATGATGGGTTTGTGGCATATTTAAATGGAAAAGAAATTGCAAGAGCAAATATTAATGGAGTTCCACCTTTATTTGATTCAGGTACGTTAACAGATCATGAAGCTCAAATTTATTCTGGAGGTAAACCAGATCGATTTTTAATTGATAATCATGAGAATATACTTGTAGAAGGAGAAAATATACTTGCAATTCAGCTACACAATATAAGTGAAAGTTCATCAGACCTTACTCTAATTCCGTTTTTATCGGCAATTTTTTCTTCTTCAGAAACTCAAGGTGTAAATCCTCCAAGTATTTTAGAACTTTCAAATAGTAATAATTTACATACAAATTTTAAAATATCTTCAAAATCTGAAACACTATTTCTTACGGATTCAAATAATAATATTGTTGATCAATTATTAGTGGAAGGACTTCATTCTAATGTATCAATAGGTAGATCTATTCATAATAACAATTTAGTTTATTATACAGAAACTACACCTGGTTTTCCAAATCCAAATTCTGAATCTACTGGAGTTTTATCAGAAAATATTATTTTTTCTCACCAAGGAGGTAAAGTTGATAATTCTTCTTTAAACTTATTGTTAACGGGAAATGATAACGGAGAAACAATACGTTATACTACAGATGCAACAGTTCCAGAAGAAAATTCATTAGTTTATACATCATCAATTTCTATATCAGAAAATACTGTTATAAGAGCTCGTATGTTTAAGGAGAACTATATATCATCAATAACAAATAGTAAAACCTTTTTATTTGATACAAACCATGAGCTAGATGTAATTACGCTTGTTACTGATCCTTATAATTTATTTGATGAAACTTATGGGATTTATGTTTTTGGGGATTCTTACGATCAAAATGTACCATATTTCGGAGCTAACTTTTGGGAAGATTGGGAACGTCCTGTTCATTTTTCTTTTTATGATAAGGAAAATGGTAGTTTAGGAACAGCATTTAATGCAGGAATAAAGATTTATGGAGGTTGGAGTAGAGGTCAAAACGAACAAAGATCAATGTCTATTTTTGCTAGGGGTGAGTATGGTACTTCTGAAATAGAATACCCTTTATTTAAAACTTTAGAATATGATAATTTTCAAGCACTTGTGCTAAGAAATTCTGGACAAGATTGGTTAAAATCTTCTATTAAAGATATTAGTTTAACAAGTTTAATGGAAGGGTCTGGGTTAGATTATCAATCGTATAATTCATCAGCAACATACATTAATGGTGAATATTGGGGAATGTATAATCTTCGTGAAAAAATAAACGAACACATGTTAGCTTCTAAGCATAATATTGATGCAGATGATGTTATTTTGTTAGAAGGTGATGGACAAGTTATAGAAGGAAGTAATGAAAGTTATAAAGAATTAATAAATTACATTTCTTCTACAGATTTAACAGATAATAATAATTTTGAATATGTTAATGACCAAATAGACCTTAATAATTATGCATTATACCAAGCTACCCAAATTTTTTTTAATAATACAGATTGGCCTGGAAATAATATAAAGTTTTGGACACATCCAAAAGGAAAGTGGAGATGGATATTATATGATTCAGATTTTTCATTTGGCCCTTTTTGGGATGTAGCAAATTACAACCAAAACACATTAGATTTTGCTTTAGATACTAATGGTCCCAATTGGCCAAATCCACCTTGGTCTACACTTTTGTTTAGAAACCTGATAAAAAATATAAACTTTAGAAATCGTTTTATTAATAGATATGCAGATGAATTAAATACAAGATTTTTACCTGTAAATGTAAAAAATCATTTAGAAACTGTTTATCAATCTGTTGTTCAAGAATTACCATCTCATTATTCTCGTTGGAATGGTAATATTGATGATGTAGTTACTTTTGTTAATGCGATGAAAACTTTTTCGGAGAATAGACCTCAAATTGTAAAGCAACATATAAAAGAGAGGTTTAGTTTACCAAGCATACATTCAATTAATATCATAAACAATTCGGTTTCTGAAGGGTTTGTAAAAGTAAATGATAATTTAAATATAACAACAGCTTCTTGGGAAGGAGATTATTTTAAAACTGTACCAATTTATTTAAAAGCGATTCCGAAATCTGGATTCGAATTTACACATTGGAGTGGTGATATTTATTCAGAAGAAAATGAAGTTGAAATAAACCTAGAGAGTAATCGAACAATAACTCCTAATTTTAGAGCTGTTGCAGGTTTAACTTCTATTGTAATTAATGAAATAAATTATAAATCAAGTGATGATATAGATCCAGGAGATTGGGTTGAGTTGTATAACCCAAATAATGAAGTTATAGATGTTTCTCATTGGCTTTTAAAAGATGATAATGATACCAGTATTTTTACATTACCAGAAGGAACAAGTATTGGAGCGAATAGTTTTTTGATATTAGTAAAAAAGAGTACAGATTTTAAAACAATTTTTCCAGATGTGACAAATGTAATAGGAGATTTTGATTTTGGTTTAGGGAGTAAATCTGATGCTGTTAGACTATTTAATGCAGAAAAAGAACTAGAAGATGAAGTATATTACAATACAGAAACAACTTGGTCTGATTGCGCAAAGGGGAATGGACCAACTTTAGAATTGATAAATCCAACTTTAGATAATAACTTACCAGAAAGTTGGGATTGTACAAATACTTATGGCAGTCCAGGTGAAGTAAATGATCAATCTTTAAACATAGTAAATATTGAATTAAATAAAATAAAACTTTATCCTAATTCTGTAAAAGATATTTTATACATAAAAGGAATTAAATCTGAGTTTATAATAGAAATTTATACAGTTTCTGGAAAAAGAATGTTAACAACTAAAATGTTAAAGCAGATAAATGTTAGTTCCTTAAAAAAAGGTATTTATTTTGTGAATTTAATCGAACAGAACCGAATAACCAAGTTCAAATTATTAAAAGAATAAGTTTCTAGTTACTTTTATTTTATTAATAAGCTAATCTTATCATAAGATTTCAAAAATTGATGGATTGTCGTTTTTAAAATCCTCTGAAAATAGGTATCTTCGTGCGAAGAACAAAAACATTAAAAAAATCATCATAAATGTCAGATATAGCTAAATTACAAATTGGAGATAATTCGTATGAATTTCCTTTAGTAAAAGGAACAGAAAATGAAGTTGCCATAAATATTAAAACGTTAAGAAGTGCAACAAATGGAGTAATTACAATTGATCCAGGATATAAAAACACAGGTTCTTGTGAAAGTGCTATTACTTTTTTAGATGGTGAAAAAGGTATTTTAAGATATAGAGGTTATACGATAGAAGAATTGGCTGAAAAAGCAGACTTTTTAGAGGTTGCTTATGCTTTAATTTTTGGAGATTTACCAACTAAAGAACAATTAGAGAAATTTCATAATGATATTAAATCTAAGTCTGTAGTAGATGATGATGTTAAGAAGATTGTAGATGCATTTCCTAAAACAGCACATCCAATGGGTGTTATCTCTTCTTTAACAAGTGCATTAACTGCATTTAATCCATCTTCAGTAAATGTAGATTCTGAAGAAGATATGTATAATTCAGTTGTTAAGATTATGGGGAAATTTCCAGTCTTAGTTGCTTGGACATTGCGTAAAAAACAAGGTTTACCTTTAAATTATGGATCTAAGAGTTTAGGTTATGTAGAGAATATCTTAAAAATGATGTTTGAGCAACCTAATGAAGATTATGTAATTAACCCAATTATAAAAAATGCTTTAGATAAACTTTTAATTTTACATGCAGATCATGAGCAAAATTGCTCTACATCTACTGTAAGAATTGTTGGTTCTTCTCATGCAGGTTTATTCGCATCTTTATCTGCAGGAATTTCTGCACTTTGGGGACCTCTTCATGGTGGAGCTAATCAGGCAGTTTTAGAAATGTTAGAAGCAATCAAAGAAGATGGTGGTGATACAAAAAAATACATGGCTAAAGCAAAAGACAAAAATGATCCTTTTAGATTAATGGGCTTTGGGCATAGAGTTTATAAAAATTTCGATCCAAGAGCAACTATTATTAAAAAAGCAGCAGATGATGTTTTGAATGAATTAGGTGTAGAAGATCCTATTTTAGATATTGCTAGAGGTTTAGAACAAGAAGCATTAAATGACCCATATTTTGTTGATAGAAAACTATATCCAAACGTAGATTTCTATTCAGGAATCATATACAGAGCTATGGGGATTCCTGTAGAAATGTTTACTGTAATGTTTGCTTTAGGTCGTTTACCAGGTTGGATTTCTCAATGGAAAGAAATGAGATTAAAGAAAGAACCAATTGGTAGACCTCGTCAAATTTATACAGGAGAAAATGAAAGACCTTTTATAGAAATAGAGAAAAGATAAAAAAATATTGTTATTTTTACCAAAAAATCAAAAGCTTCATAATTTATGAAGCTTTTTTTATATATTTAACAATATGTTGCAACTTAATATTAAAAATGAAACTGCTAGATTAAGAGCAGTAGTTTTAGGAACTGCTAAAAACAATGGACCAATTCCTAAAGCGGAAGATTGTTATGATCCTAAAAGTGTTCAACACGTTTTGGCAGGTACATATCCAAAAGAAGAAGATATGATTTTAGAAATGGAAGCAGTAGCTAAAGTTTTTAAAAAATATGACATAAAAGTATTTAGACCTGATATTATTGAGAATTATAACCAAATTTTTTCTAGAGATATTGCTTTTGTTATTGAAGATAAATTAATAAAAGCAAATATTTTACCAGATAGGGAAAAAGAATTTCAAGCAATACAACATGTAATTGAACAAATTAATCCAAAAAAATTAATTCAATTACCTGAAGAATGCCATGTGGAAGGTGGTGATGTAATGCCGTGGAATAATTATATTTTTATAGGCACTTATTCAGGTGAAGATTACCCAAATTATATAACAGCTCGTACAAATACGAATGCGGTTAAAGCTTTGCAAGAATTGTTTCCTAATAAAATAGTAAAGCCATTTGAATTAAGAAAATCAAATACAGAAGCTAAAGAAAATGCACTCCATCTAGATTGTTGTTTTCAACCGATAGGTAAAGACAAAGCAATACTTCATAAAAATGGATTTCTTATCGAAAGTGAGTATGAGTGGTTATTAAGTTACTTTGGAAAAGAAAATGTTTTTGTAATAACAAAAGAAGAAATGTATAACATGAATAGTAATGTATTTTCTATATCTGAGAATGTAATTATTTCTGAACAAAATTTTAAAAGATTAAATACTTGGTTAAGAGGAAACGGATTTACTGTAGAAGAAGTGCCTTATGCAGAAATTGCAAAACAAGAAGGTTTATTACGTTGTTCTACACTACCTTTAATTAGAGATTAATTTATACTTATATTTTTAAGATATGAAACAAACTACAAGTACAATTTTAATGATTCGTCCAGTTGGTTTTAGGATGAATGAGCAAACAGCTGTAAATAATTATTATCAAAAAGTTTTAAAAGGTATTTTACCTTCAACTGTAAACAGTAAAGCACAAATTGAATTTGATGCTTTTGTAGAAAAATTAAGAAGTTTTGGTGTAAATGTAGTTGTGGTTTCTGATACTAAGGAGTTTGATACACCTGATTCTATTTTTCCTAATAATTGGATTTCTTTTCATGAAAACGGAACGGTTGGATTGTATCCAATGTTTGCAGAAAACAGACGTTTAGAACGTAGAGAAGATGTTTTAGAAGAGTTAGAAAAACAAGGTTTTTTAATTGAAAATATTGTAGATTTTACTTCCGCAGAAAGTGAAAAAACCTATTTAGAAGGTACTGGAAGTATGATTTTAGATAGAGAAAATAGAAAAGCTTATTGTGCTTTGTCTCCAAGAGCAGATGAAGATTTATTTATAGAATTTTGTGAAGATTTCGAATACACACCAGTTGTATTTATAGCAAATCAAACCATAGAAAATAAAAGAGAAGCGATCTATCATACGAATGTAATGATGTGTGTAGCAGAAACTTTTGCTGTTATTTGTTTGTCTTCTATAGATGATAAAAAAGAACGTAAAAATGTTCTAAAACATTTAAAAGAAGATGGTAAGCAAGTTATAGATATTACAGAGGAACAAGTAAGTCAGTTTGCAGGTAATATGCTACAGGTTTTAGGGACTAATAATGAGCGTTTTTTAGTTATGAGTCAAGCAGCACATGATTGTTTAACACAAAGTCAAAAAGCACAAATAAACAATCATTGTAAAATTATTTCTAGCTCTTTAGATACTATTGAAGCTTGTGGAGGCGGTAGTGCACGTTGCATGATGGCAGAGGTTTTTTTACCTAAACTATAAATTCTTCCTAATATTTATTAAATGAATTTATTACTTCTTGCTATTGCCCCAGTAATGATTATTCTTGTTTTTATTTACTTAAAAGATAAGTTTGAGAAAGAACCCATTCCTTTTTTAGCTAAAAATTTTTTCTTAGGTGCTTTTGCAAGTATTTTAATAACGTCTATTTTAAGTGTTATTCTTAGTAATATATTTCCTGTTTTGGATGATATGAGTATTTCTCAACAATTTATTAAAGCATTTATTGTTGTTGCTTTGGTAGAAGAATTTTCTAAATATATTGTTGTCAAATATTATGCTCAAAATAATAGAGAATTTAATGAGCCATTTGATGGTATTGTATATGCAGTTATGGTTTCTATGGGATTTGCTGCTTTAGAAAATGTTTTATATGTTTTTCAATATGGTATTTCTACAGGAATAACAAGAGCATTTACTGCGGTTCCTGCTCATGCAACTTTTGGGATTTTAATGGGATATTTTATGGGTAAAGCTAAGTTTTCTAAGAATAAAATGAAATTCAATTTAATAGGTTTGTTAATTGCTACTTTTTTTCACGGAGCCTATGATTTCTTTCTTTTTATTAACTTTATACCAGGTACGTTAATTGGTGCAATCATCTCTTTAATAATAGGAATTGTGTTAGCAAATAAAGCAATTAAGAAACATCAGAAAAATTCTGTTTTTAAATCTTAATAATTTTCTAACCACATTTTTCCGTCGTAAACCTTAATTTTTATATTATAAACTCTTTTATGAGATTGAGAAATGTTTTTTTATTGTTGTTGCGAATTATAAAATAAAAGCTTCTTACCTAATTGATTCTTTTAATGCCTCATCAATAATTTTTCCTGTAGCTGAGTTTGGAGCTTCAATTTTTAATAAGTTAGAAATTGTTGGTGCAATATCAATAATATCATATTTCTTTTTAGAAACACCTTTTTTAATTCCGTTACCATAAAAAATTATTGGAATGTGTGTATCATAAGAATAACCAGAACCGTGAGAAGTACCAGTTCTACCACCAGTTAAAGTTGCAGGGTAAGGAATCATCATTATATCTCCAGAAAATTTTTGATTATAACCGTTTTGTAAAGAATTTAGAATACCATCAGAAAATCTAGTGGTTTGTAGTGTTTTTGCAGTTACAGCTTTGTAAATTCCATCTAGATTTATAATTTCATCAACTAATTTATCAGCAACTTTATTTTTATTTAAACCTAATGATTCAATTTTTTCTTTGTCTAAAAACACCTGATAGTTAGAAACATTTTCTATCAATTCTGTTGAATTAAAATATTTTTCAGTGATTTTTAAAATAGCATCTCTAAACTTACTTGTACTAAAATAATGAGCCGGTATTTTAACCGATTGTAGATACGCAGGTATATCTACTGCTGCATGATCTGCGGTTAAGAAAACGGTATAATTGTCTAGCCCAACTTGTTTATCTAAAAAAGATAATAAATCTGCAATATCTCTATCTAATCTCAAATAGGTGTCTTCGATTTCTACAGAAGTAGGCCCAAATTGATGGCCAACATAGTCTGTAGACGAAAAACTAACTGCTAAGAAATCTGTTTGAGCTCCTTTTCCTAAATTTTCATTTACGATTGCTGCTTTTGCAAAATCTGCTGTAAACGAATTACCTGCAGGTATCCCTTTTATAATATCGAAATTTCCGTTTTTCTCTTTGAGATTGGGTATATCATGAGGAAAAGATGTAGAAGTTTCACCTATAAATTTTCCTTCAAAAATATTTTCATCTGCAATACTGTTTGTGTAAGTTTCTATATCAAAAAGCGTATTCCAAGGAGTTTTTAGATAGTCTCTTGCTTTGTCATTGTTATTGAATTTTGTAACCCAATTTGGCAATTTTTCCATGTAAAAAGAAGAAGAAACCCATTGTCCTTTTTCTTTTCCGTGAAACCAATAGGCAGCATTAGCCGTATGACCAGCAGGTAAAATTGCTGATCTATCTTTAATTGCAATACCAATGGTTTTTCCTTTCATGTTTTGCGCTAAATGCAATTGGTCGGTTACAGTTGTTGTTTGCATCCTAAAAGGAGATTTTTTTCCAGCTGTACTATTGTTTCCAATTGTTTTATAGTTGCCATCATCTACACAATAAATGGTTTTTTTTAAGAATTTATCATACCAATTGTTAGATATTATTCCGTGATTATCTGGTGTTGTACCAGTGTAAATAGAAGTATGCCCTACAGCTGTATAAGTAGGGATATAGTTGTAATGAGCATTTTCTAATGAAAAACCATTATTTAATAATCTTTTAAAACCTTCTTCTCCATATCTGTCTGCAAAACGAGTTAAATAGTCATATCTCATCTGATCAATAACAATACCTACAACCAATTTTGGTTTTTGTTGTTTCAAATTTTGAGGTTTAAACCCAAAAAGAAGAAAAGAAGAAAAGGATAAAAAGATTAATATTTTTTTCATGAGAAATTGTTAATTAAGAATAATATCAAAAGTAATTAATTTTTATTTTGATTGCTTCAAATTAACATTCTATTCACGTAAATTTAATACTTTAGCATAAAATTAAATCTATGAACTACATAGAGCATATTGGTAAATATTTTATGATGCTTGCCCAGGTTTTTAAAAAACCTCAAAAAGGCAGAGTTTTTTATGAAGCTTTAATGAAAGAAATTGAAGAGCTTGGTTTAAAGTCTCTAGGTATTGTTATGTTTATTTCTTTTTTTATTGGAGGTGTAATTGCTTTGCAAACTGCATTAAATTTAGAAAGCCCTTTTATACCTGATTCTTTAATTGGTTTTGCTGCAAAAAGATCTATTATATTAGAATTTGCACCTACTTTTTGTTCCATTATTTTAGCAGGTAAAGTAGGTTCTTACATAACATCTAGTATAGGAGCAATGCGTGTTACTGAGCAAATTGATGCTTTAGAAGTTATGGGGATTAATTCTTTAAACTATTTAGTACTTCCAAAAGTAATAGCAACTGTTTTCTTTTATCCTTTTCTAATTATTTTAGCAATGATTTTAGGGATTTTTGGCGGTTGGGTTGCTGGGGTTCTATCGGGTTTATTTGCTGGAGTAGATTATATAGATGGTATACAAACTACTTTTAACCCTTTTTTAATTACTTATGCGATGATTAAAACGCTTGTTTTTGCTTTTTTAATTGCTACAGTGCCTTCATATCATGGTTATTATGTTAAAGGAGGGTCTATAGCCGTAGGTAAAGCAAGTACACAAGCAGTTGTTTGGACAATTATCTTAATAGTAATTGCAAATTATGTTTTAACTCAAATGCTACTAACCTAAATGATAGAAGTTAAAGAATTACATAAAGGTTTTGGAGATGTTAAGGTTTTAAAAGGAATTTCAACAACATTTCAACCAGGGAAAACTAGCCTAATTATAGGACAAAGTGGTTCTGGTAAAACAGTTTTTTTAAAGTCTTTAATTGGTTTGCATATACCAGAGGCTGGAACGATCTCTTTTAATGGAAAAGCGAACACAGAGTTTACCAATTTAGAGAAGAGGCAATGGAGGCAAGAAATAGGTATGGTTTTTCAAGGTAGTGCATTGTTTGATTCACAAACTGTAGAAGAGAATGTAATGTTTCCTTTAAAAATGTTTACAAATCAATCTCAGTCTGAAATGTTAGACAGAGTTAATTTTGTTTTAAAAAGAGTTAATTTAGAAAATTCAAATAAAAAATTTCCTGCAGAATTATCTGGAGGAATGCAAAAAAGAGTTGCAATTGCTAGAGCAATTGTAATGAATCCAAAATATTTGTTTTGTGATGAACCAAATTCTGGTTTGGATCCACAAACTGCTATTGTTATTGATAATTTAATTCAAGAAATTACTGATGAATATAATATAACAACAGTAATTAATACTCATGATATGAATTCTGTAATGGAAATAGGAGAAAAAATACTTTTTTTAAAGGATGGAAGAAAAGCATGGGAAGGAAGTAGTGGTGAGATATTTAAAACTGATAATGAAGCTGTTGTAAGTTTTGTATATTCTTCTAATTTATTTAAAAAAGTTAGAGAAGCATATTTAAATGAAAAAAAATAAAAAAAAATTTGTTTGTATGTAAATAAATTATATATTTGCAGCCGCTTAAAACAAGAATGACCTGGTAGCTCAGTTGGTAGAGCATCTCCCTTTTAAGGAGAGGGTCCTGGGTTCGAGCCCCAGCCCGGTCACATAGTAATAAAAACTCTGCATATAATGCAGAGTTTTTTTGTTTTACAACATAGCTTATAAAGAGAAAGTAAATAGCTTTTTTTTGTATCTTTCCCCAGTTAATTTTATACATAATGGAAAAAAATAGTCTAAATAATGATGCTGTAGAAGAGTCTAAGGTTGAAATTAAAAATGAGGCCAAAGGTTTATTAGAAAGTGTAAAAAAATATTTAAGAGAACTTTTAGATTTTAGAGATGATACAGATCATGAAGCAACAATAAATGCAATTAAAGCAGATATTCCTTTTAAAGGGGCAACGGCTTGGATTCTTATTTTTGCAGTATTTGTGGCTTCTATTGGTTTAAATGCTAATTCTACTGCTGTTGTAATCGGTGCGATGCTAATATCTCCTTTAATGGGGCCGATTTTAGGTATTGGAAGTGCTTTTGCAATTAACGATATTGAGATTTTTAAAAAATCGGCAATAAGTTTAGCTACTATGATCGTTTTAAGTTTATTAGCTTCATTTGTATATTTTTATTTTTTTCCAGGTGCTGGAGAAGATACTTCAGAGTTATTAGGAAGAACTAAACCTGATATTCGAGATGTGCTAATTGCCTTCTTTGGTGGTTTAGCATTAATGGTTGCAAGAACTAAAAAAGGTACAATGGCTTCTGTTATTTTTGGTGTTGCAATTGCTACTGCACTAATGCCACCTTTGTGTACAGCAGGTTTTGGTTTGGCAAAAGGTTTTTCTGGAGATGTTATTGGGTTTGAATATGCTTTAGGAGCTATGTTTTTATTTACCATTAATACTATTTTTATAGCTTTAGCAACATTTATTGTGCTTAAACTATTAAGTTTTCCAATGCACAAATATGCAAATGCTGCAAGAAGAAAACGATATACAACAGTGGCAACAATTGTTGGTATTGCTGTTATGATTCCTGCGGTTTACACTTTTATAAGTGCTTTAAATGAGAGTAGAATGGATTCTCAATTTGTAAAGTATGTAAAAAATGAAATTGATTCTAATGATAAATATCAATTAATTGATAAAAACTTAGATATTAAAACAAAAGTGATTAGCTTAAATTTCTTTAATGAAATTAGTGAAGCGGAAGAGAATATGTTGCAAAATCAACTTATTAACGATCCTAGGTATGCAAATTTAAAGGATGTTAAAATTGAAATAAAAGGAAGTGACACCAAAAGTTTTGAGTTAATAACAACTGCTTACAAAGAGAAAAGAGAGGAGCTGCAAGAGAGTAAAAATATTATTGAAGGTTTGCAAAAGCAAATTGCAGGTTTACAAGAAACAATTTCTTCTTTAAATACTAGAATTGAACAAGATGCCTTAAATAAGAATCAAAAAATTGTTGCTTTTAGTAGAATTGCTAAAGATGCAAAAATAAGATATGTAGATATCGAAGCTATAGGTTTTGCAAGTGTATTATCTTCTAATGATTTTATTAAAATTGATACAATACCTGTTGCTACTATTAAATGGAACTTAAAATTACCAGATAGTATTATTGCGCCAAAAGAGAGAGAATTAAGAGGTTGGCTCCAAAAAGAAATGGAATTAGATACACTCTTTATTAAAAGAGAAAAGTAATAAAAAAAGCATCCTTTTGGATGCTTTTTTTATTACTTTAAATAATTTATGAATTATATCGTTTCACTTCTACATTTTGGTTGAATAAATATACTTTTTTTGTTGCCATATTTAAGCATTCAAATCTTGTTCTGCGTTTGTTTCCTCTTTTATAGATTACATCTTTAAAAATAAACAAACCACCGTAAGGAATATCGAATATAAAATTTTTTCCTGTTTCAGCCTCATTTCCTTTTAGAGCTAAAGCTAAATTTACATCTGCATCTGTGCTTGCTTTTGGGTTTTTTAAATACCTTGCTAAATATGGTAATATTTCTTTAGGATAAATATCCGGATCTAAAAAAGGCAACATTAAATGCTGAAATACAGTTTTCCATTCTGTACCATGCGGTTGTACTCTTCCAAATTTTTGATGCGTAACATGGTGCGCAATTTCATGAACTAATGTTAATAAAAATTGATGCTTATTAAGGTTGTTATTTACAGTAATTTGAAATCGACCATTTGGTAATTGTCTAAAATCGCCATGTTTTGTTTGTCTTTGGTTAACAATTATTAAATCAAAAGAATGTGCATCAATTAAAAACTGAAGAAACGGAATTGCTTTTAGTGGAATAAAGTTTTTGTAATCTAAATTCAATTTTATTATTTCTTAAGGTGTTGTAGATGAGACTTGTAAAACTCTACCATTATAAAATTTATTACCGGTTAAAGAAAAATCAAATATATAATTTGCCATTTCTTCAGCAGATAGAGGTGCTTTATAGTCAGGAAAAGCTTCTTCTAACATTTCCGTTTGTACAGCACCAAGTGCTAAAACATTAAATGTTATTTGTTGCTCTTTATATTCTTCTGCTAATAATTCTGATAAAGTAATTACTGCACCTTTAGCAGATGAATAAGCTGCTAAGCCAGGGAACTTTAAACTACCTTGGATTCCTCCCATAGAGCTTATAGTAACTACATGACTCATTTTTTTTAAATACGGAATTAAGTTTTTTGTAATTTCTGCAACTCCAAAAACATTTACTTTGTAAACCTCTAAAAAATCATTAGAAGTTAAATCTGTAAAAGGTTTATTAATGAGTTTGCCCGCATTATTAATTAGGATATCTACTTTTTTCCAGTTATTTTTTATAAAAGAGGTTACTTTTTCAATATCTGAAGAACTAGAAATGTCTACAGAAAGTAAAGTAATATTTTTATGATTTATTGTTTCTAAAGGCTTTGTATTCCTAGAAATAGCCAAAACTTGATGTCCTTTATTGGCAAATTTTTTTGCTAGTTCAAAACCAATTCCTCTACTGGTTCCTGTTATAACAACGTTTTTCATTTAAATTAAAAATTTTGAAGAAGCAATCTACTCAAATTTTCATACATTTAATAATTAAAATCAAACAAATGAAAAAAACAATTCTACTTTTTATAGCAGTTATTTTTATGCAAAATATAGCTGCTCAAACTACTTATGTTTTATGTGGTAAATTGATAGATACTAAATCTGGAAAAATCAATACTAAAAAGACTATTGTTGTTAAAGGTGATAAAATTATTGATGTTATAGATGGTTACATTATGCCAAGATCTGCAAATTTAATAGATTTAAGAGATAAGGTTGTTATGCCTGGTTTAATTGATATGCATGTGCATTTAGAAATGGAATATGATAACAAGGCAAGAATTAAAAAATATATTTTAAATGAAGCTGATGTTGCTTATAATTCTGTAAAATTTGCAGAATTAACTTTAAAAAATGGGTTTACAACGGTAAGAGATTTAGGAGGTTCTGGCGTAAATATTTCTTTAAGAGATGCTATTAATGCAGGTAAGATTCCTGGTCCTAGAGTTTTTACAGCAGGTAAATCTTTAGCTACAACAGGTGGTCATGCAGACCCAACTAATGGAAGTAGTAGACGATTAATTGGTAATCCTGGTCCAAAAGAAGGAGTTGTAAATTCTATTGAAGATGCAAAGAAAGCGGTAAGACAGCGTTATAAAAACGGAGCAGATTGTATTAAAATTACTGCTACAGGTGGTGTTTTAAGTGTTGCCAAGTCTGGAGATAATCCTCAGTTTACTGTTGAAGAGATTAAGGCAATCTGTGACATGGCTAAAGATTATGGTATGCATGTTGCTGCGCATGCTCATGGAGATATTGGTATGCAAAGAGCTATTATTGGGGGTGTAAAAACGATAGAACATGGTACTTATATGAGTGATGAAACCATGGAGTTAATGAAAAAATACGATGCTTATTTAGTGCCCACAATTACAGCTGGTAAAGAAGTTGCTGAAAAGGCAAAAATAAAAGGTTTTTATCCTGATATTGTTATCCCTAAAGCATTAGCAGTTGGTCCTCAAATACAAGGTACTTTTGCTAGAGCTTATAAGAAAGGTGTAGGAATTGCTTTTGGTACAGATGCTGGTGTTTTTAAACATGGAGTTAATGGTAAGGAATTCGGTTTTATGGTGGAAGCTGGAATGCCTGCTATGGAAACGATACAATCTGCTACTATAACGAATGCAATGTTACTTAAGATGGAAAACGAAATAGGGCAAGTTAAAAAAGGTTTTTTTGCTGATATTATTGCAGTAAATGAAAACCCTAACAAAAATATTTCTACAATGGAAAATGTTGTGTTTGTAATGAAGAGTGGTGTTATTTATAAAAAGTAATTTAAGTTATGAAAAATAATTTTTTGAATTTAGTTTGGTCAGTAATCGGAATGATAATTATTGTTAATACTTTTTTAAATGGACAAACAACTAAAACTCTTTTTCATGTCGAAATAAATATTTGGCTTTATAGAGGGGTTTGGGCGTTAATATCTATTGGGAGTTTAATCGTCTTCTTAAAACGTAGTAAAACGTCTAAAAACTAAATAATGTAAGCTATGTTGCTGTTGTTTTATGTAAAAAGTAATAACACATATCTTGTAATTAAAAAAAGTAGTATCTTAGTAGTCTGTAAATACCTATTTATTAGATAATTCCCCCCAATATTTAATTATTTTTCTATGAAAACGAAATATTTAAATCTTTTTTGGGCTGCATTGGCTACAGTAATTCTTTTTTATGAATTTTCTGATGGTCTACAAACTTCAATTACCATCTTTGGGAAACAGTTTAAAGTTTGGTTTTTAACTGTAATCTGGTCTTTTGTTGCTGTTAAAAATTATTATCTATTTTATTTTAAGCTTAAAAGTGAAATAATTACTCAAAAGTAATATGTTGAAATGCTCCAATATCTGGACTAGTACTTCTATCAATTCCTAAAATATCTATATTAAACAAGGTCGCTTTTGCTTTGTTGATAGCATTAGATTCTTGGCCAATAATAAAGTCTTCGTTTTGAGTATCTCTAAAATCAGCATTTCCATTTAATATAATATTTTGGTAATTTATGTTGTTTACAAAGTCTAGTTCAATATTTCCTTCATAAGCATTACTAGTATCGTTAAATTGTATAATAGAGTTACTAATGTTATAGTTGAATAAACTGCCTTCAACTTTATCTAATATAAACTCAATATTGTTGTTTCCATTAAAAATACAATTGGTAAAATTAGCTGCATTTAAATCTCGAGTCTCAATAACTTCTTGTCCGTTTAATTCGTAAGTAAAAAAATTATTGACTAAAACTGCAGGTAGTTGTCTAATTCCGCTATTCCAATAATTAGCAAAAGTAGAATGTGTAAAATTATATGTACCACCTATTGTTGCAGCTAAAGAAGCTTGTCCTGCAGAACCAATAACTACATTATGTGCTTCAATATTTGTTTCTCTCGCTAAAATCCCAAAATTAGAATGATTGTAGATTTCTGAGTTTTGTAATTTTAAAGTAGGAGTAGAAGAAGAACCAATACTATCAATTAAAATTCCAATAACTCCATTTCTTATTTGGGCATGATAGATTTCGTTGTCCTTGCTACCTGCACGCATCCAAATTGTACCCCATTGCCCTGGAACTTGACTAAAACCATGCTCTAATCTGTCACTTTCGAAAATAACTTTTTCAGATAAGGTTCCGTTTACTTTTAAGGTAGCTTTATCATCTATGATTAAACCAGAATTATCATGAAAATGTATTCTCGCTCCAGCTTCTATTGTTAAAGTTTTGTTTGATGCAACTGCAGCGTAGCCATAAATAACTGTAGGTTTTGTTTTTGTAAATACTAGCTCACTGTCATTTAAAAATCTACCTTTAATTGAAGTAGCTTGACCGTTAATAGTTAAGCTATCAATTTTCATTGTAATTGGGTCTTTACCGGGATAAATAAAATTAGCATCTTGTACCAATGTAACTAAATCTACATCTTGTTGATTAGTTCCATTATCAAATAAAATTCTATCTGTATATAAAGGATTTGCAATATTATTAGCATCAATTGTAGTTTCTATAAAAACATAAACGCTATCATTAGCTAAAATATCTATATCATTAAACTCTTTACCAGGTATTCCATCAACATTTAACCTGTAGTTAGATGTTGTGCCGTTTTCTAAAGCTATTTTAGGAATTGTAATAGATTTACTGCCTCTATTGTAAACTTTTAAGTTATAAGTAGCAGAACCTATATTTGTAAAAACGGTATCTAAGAATACAGTGTCTTTAGAAAATTCTAAATTTCCAAAACTAGGAACAGTAGAAAAGTCTTTTCTACAAGAACTTACAGAAATCAGAGCAAAACAAATAATGAAAGTAATAAAGTAACGCATAAATCAATTTTTATAAAAATAGAACTTTAAAATGAGAGGTTTATTATTTTTTTACCAATTCAATTTCAAAAAGTTTACCCCAATTTTTACCAGTAACAAAAAGTCTGTTGTTTTCCATGTCAAAAGCAATACCATTTAAAACATCGTCTTGGTCAACTAATTTTTGTGTTTTTTCCATTTCTTTTACTAAACCAGATAAATTTACAATACCTTCTACAACTCCATTTTTTGGATTAATGATAGAGATAAGTGGTTTTTGCCAATAATTTGCATAAATTTTACCATTAACATATTCAAGTTCATTTAATTGAGAAATAGACTGTTTATGATTGTAAACCTGTATGTATCTTTTTTCTTTTTGTGTTTCTGTATCTAAAAACCAAATTTTATTAGTTCCGTCAGATTTTATTAGTTCCGTTTTATTATGAGTTAAACCCCAACCTTGTTTGCTTTTGTCGTAGTTAAATTCCCCTTCTTTTTTAAAGGTGTTTAGATTGTAGATAAACCCTTTTTTGTTTTCCCAAGTTAACCAAAATATTTTGTCATTAATAATGGTCATTCCTTCTCCAAAATACTTTTTGTCTAAATCAATTTTTTGTAAAACTTTACCAGTTTTAATATTCACTTTTCTTAAGCTAGATTGCCCTCTATGACCAGTAGTTTCATATAAGAAACCATTGTAATACTCAAGTCCTTGTGTGTATGCTTTTGTGTCGTGTGGGTATGAGTTTAAAATTTTATAGGTATAAGCTTGGTAGGGTACATCTGCAAAAACTTCAAAAGAATTGTTTGTTTTTTTTGTTT
This sequence comes from uncultured Polaribacter sp., assembly GCA_905480405.1. GTDB lineage: Bacteria > Bacteroidota > Bacteroidia > Flavobacteriales > Flavobacteriaceae > Polaribacter. Next base: position 24,885 of record CAJQQH010000183.1, read on the forward strand.
TACCAGGATAAAAGGCTAATGAAGAAATCATATGTTTACCAACTCCAAGATCTGCAGTATTAATAGTAGCAATGTTTCCATTTGCAGGAATCTCTTTTCCGTTTATAAAAAACTGAATTTTATCAACAGGTTTATTGCTCTTTTCTTTTAAAATAATTTTTATTGAAGTATTTAATTTAGTTTTTTTTGCAACTTCTAAATTAAATTTATAATCTTCTTCACAAGAAGTGAATATTAGGGTTGCTAAAAAAGGGATTAGAAAAGCAATTTTCTTCATTTTAAGTGTTTTTATTTTAGTATTAATCATATAAATATGAGACATATTAGCTCATTTTAGTAATAAAACTCTTGGTAATTGGCTCTAATAAGTTTTAAACATCAAATAAAAACATTTTTTTATTTGTAAATTAAAAAATAAGGTTAAATTTGCATCCTCTTAGTAGAAAAAATAACTAATAAGAGAAAAGAGTAAGCTTTACCAACTTTACTCTTGCAAACATAACATTAAAGTATTAAAATATAATAAAATGAGAAAAGGAATTCATCCAGAAAATTATAGAATGGTAGCATTTAAAGACATGTCTAACGAAGATGTTTTTTTAACACGCTCTACTGTAGACACTAAAGAAACGTTAGAAGTTGATGGTGTTGAGTATCCTTTAGTAAAATTAGAGATTTCTAGAACTTCTCACCCATTTTACACTGGTAAATCTAAACTTATTGATGCTGCAGGACGTATTGACAAGTTCAAAAACAAATACGCAAAATTCAAAAAGTAATATTTTTAGAATTTTCAACATATTTAAAACTCCAACATTTATTTGTTGGAGTTTTTTTTATGTAATATTATTTAGAGCTTATTTAAGTGTTTTCTAAAAGGTTGGGATTCTTATAATATCTTTTTTTCGTTCTATAAATAGATATTTCATTTCAATTTTTAGTTAAAAACTAATTTGTAAGGTCTCGTGTAAAATATCGTACTAAATGATTATTTTTAACCCCTTTAAGACATAACAATAATAATGAGAAATACAATACTTACAATCCTTTTTGGAATTACCGTTGCATTCGGTGTTCTTGTTTATTTTATACCACAAATAGGGACCATAATTTTGCTATCCATTTCCGGATTATTATCATTAATTGCAATTTATGATAGTATACAAACCAAACATTCATTATTAAGAGCATTTCCTTTAGTGGCTCGTTTACGTTGGTTATTTGAAGAAGAAAGAGATAAAATTCAGCAATATTTTATTGAAGATAATTTAAACGGAACACCAATAAACAGAGAGAAAAGAAGTGTTGTTTATCAACGAGCAAAATTGCAAAAAGATACCGTTCCTTTTGGTACACAACATAATGTATATTCTAAAGGATATGAGTTTGTTAAACATTCATTGTTTCCAAAAGATCATCATCACATAAATGGAGAAAAGGTTGTTTTTGGTTCTGATAAATGTACACAAAAGTACGAAAGCTCTATTATAAATATTTCTGCAATGTCTTTTGGTTCTTTAAGTAAAAATGCAATTATGGCATTAAACCAAGGAGCAAAAATGGATGGTTTTGCTCATAATACGGGCGAAGGAGGAATCTCTCCTTATCATTTACAAGGTGGAGATTTAATTTTTCAAGTAGGAACTGGGTATTTTGGTGCAGGAAAATCTGTAGATGGAAAACGAGTTTTTGATGATGCTATTTTTAAAGAAAATGCAACTCGACCAGAAGTTAAAATGATAGAAATTAAATTTTCTCAAGGAGCAAAACCAGGACATGGAGGAATTTTACCAGCAAAGAAAAATACACCTGAAATTGCAAAAATTAGAGCTGTAGAACCAGGTACACAAGTAGATTCGCCACCAAGTCATTCTGCTTTTTCAGACTTTAAAGGTATGGTTACTTTCATAGATAAAGTTAGAAATTTATCAGGAGGGAAACCAGTTGGAATAAAGTTTTGTGTTGGTAATAATGAGGAAATAGAAGAAATGTTTAAGACTTTTTCTGAAGCCAATAATTATCCAGATTTTATTTCTGTAGATGGAGGAGAAGGAGGTACAGGAGCAGCACCTTTAGAGTTTACCAATTATATTGGAACTCCGTTAGTAGAAGGTTTGGTTTTTGTAAACAAGTTATTGGTAAAATATAAGTTAAAAAATAATATTAGAGTTATTGCAAGCGGAAAAGCTGTTGATGCTTTTGATATTGTAAAATATTTAGCATTAGGAGCAGATGCTGTTGGTATGGCAAGAAGTTTTATGTTAAGTTTAGGTTGTATACAGGCTAGAGAATGTAATTTAGATACTTGCCCAGTAGGTGTTGCTACACAAGACGCAAGTTTGGTAGAGGCGTTGGTTGTAGAAAAGAAAAATGTACGTGTAAAAAATTACCACAATAAAACAGTTGCAGCTGTTAAAGAAATGACTGCAGCTATGGGAATTGAATCTATTGCAGATATAAAACCAAGTCAAGTTTATAGAAGGAGAAAAGACGAGGAGATTGTAAGTTTAGAAGAGGTTTATTATAAATAAAATGTAATATCATTTTATTTATAATATAAAAACCTAGTTTTTACAAATTACTTTTATGCAAGAAAATAAACCTAAAAAAGTTAAAATGCCTTGGCCAACAAAAAAGGCAATGATACAGGTTTATGAACAAAAACTTTGGGGAGAAAACGCATCAGAATTTTATTCTGGATCTGGATCTCATCAACCAGAAATTGTAAATCCGTATATAACAAGTGTACAATCTTTTTTAAAATCTTTTAAAAAACCTCTTGTAGTTTGCGATTTAGGTTGTGGAGATTTTAATGTAGGAAATAAACTTGTAGAATACACACAAAAGTACATTGCTATAGACATTGTACCGAATTTAATAAACTATAACAAAAAGAACTTTAAGGAAGAAAATCTTGAATTTTGTTGTTTGGATATTGCAAAAGACGAATTACCTTCTGGAGACTGTGTTTTGCTAAGACAGGTTTTACAACATTTATCTAATAAAGAGGTACAAAGAATAGTTGCTAAATTAGCAGCATTTAAATATGTTATTTTAACAGAACATATACCAAACGGAAATTTTATTGCGAATAAAGATATTATATCCGGACAAGGAATTAGAATTAAAAAGAAAAGCGGTATCAATTTGTTAGCTTCACCTTTTAATTTTAAAATTATTGAAGAAAAAGAGCTGTCTATTATTAAGTTGGAAGAGAATAAAGGTGTTATTGTTACAACCTTATATCAGGTTTTTTAATGGGTTTAACAGATGCTTTTTTGGTTTCTTCTGACATTCAAAAGCATTTTACTGACATAGTTACCGATTAGATTTGTTTTTAAGCTTTGGCTTGATTTTGGCTGTTAGCGTCATTGTAAAATTGAAATTAAAATAGGTGCTGTGTAAGAATTATGCAAAGCGTATTTTTTTAAATTAATAATTATAGTATGAGTCAAGTAAAAGAGAACGATACAGTAAAAGTAAATTACACAGGTAAATTATCTGATGGACAAGTTTTTGATTCTTCTGAAGGGAAAGAACCAATTGAGTTTACTTTAGGAGAAGGAAGATTAATTCCTGGTTTTGAGAAAGGTTTGTTGGATATGAAATTGAATGAAAAGAAAACTATTGAAATTGCTAAAGCTGATGCTTATGGTGATGTTAATAAAGATTTAATTCAAGAAATTAAAAAAGCACAATTGCCACAAGATATGGAGCCAGAAGTTGGTATGGGTTTAATTTCTAAAACACCAGACGGACAAGAAATAAACTTAGTAGTTGTTGAGGTAAAAGAAGATAGCGTTGTTATAGATGGTAACCATCCTTTAGCTGGTAGAGATCTTATTTTTGATCTTGAAGTTGTTGAAATTAAATAAGTAACAGATCTTATTTTTAATATAAAACCTGATATCATTTGTTAGCAAATGGTATCAGGTTTTTTTGATTTCGAGAGTTAAATGAACTTATAAAACACTTGTTTCTGTGGATTGTTTTTCAGATTCGCTAACGTTGTTCTTTACTTTACCTGATTAATAAAGTAGTTATTATATTTACTATTTTTCAATTATAAACAAAGATAGCAGATAGGCACAAAACTTAAATTTTTGCACTTAACTGCTATTTTTTATATACGTGGTTATGCCACGTTTTTATTGTTTAATAAGTCAAAATGAATTTTAAATAATAATAAAAT
>CAJQQH010000184.1 GCA_905480405.1 uncultured Polaribacter sp.
GTAGCTACGTCGGGAAGGGATAAGCGCTGAAAGCATATAAGCGCGAAACCCACCACAAGATGAGATTTCTTTAAAGGGTCGTTGGAGATTACGACGTTGATAGGATACAGGTGTAAAGGCAGTAATGTCATAGCCGAGTATTACTAATAACCCATAGACTTATGTACGCTTCTCCCGTTAGCAATAGCGGGAGAGACACACTCTTTTTATTAGACGATTTAGATATTATTTTACCATATGTTAACTTATACAGTTAAATTAATTTAACTGAAAAACTTAGGGTGGTTATAGCATTGGGGCTCACCTCTTCCCATCTCGAACAGAGAAGTTAAGCCCAATAGCGCCGATGGTACTGCATTTATGTGGGAGAGTAGGTCGCCGCCTTTCTTTAATACTGATTTATCAGTATTCTATAAGCCTCATATCGTAAGATATGAGGCTTTTTTGTTACTATTAAAAAAAAAACGATTATTTAATTTATCTATTCTGTAAATTTAAATAACAAAAAATATTTTTGATTAGATATAGTTCTGTTTTTGATTATAAATTTTTACTTCTAGATAGCTTCACTAACTTTTATTTAATAATGACACCAAAATTTAAATAATTTTTTTATGTTTTATTTTATCTTTGTTATTTAATTTAAGATAAAATAATGAATATAGAAAACGCACAATTACAAGTTGATAATTGGATTAAAACTCATGGTGTTCGTTATTTTAATGAACTTACAAACATGGCTCAATTAACTGAAGAAGTTGGAGAAGTTGCACGTATTATTGCAAGACGTTATGGAGAACAGAGTGAGAAAGAATCTGATAAGAATAAAGATTTAGGAGAAGAATTAGCTGATGTTTTATTTGTTGTATTATGTTTAGCGAATCAAACAGGAATTAATTTAAAAGATGCTTTTGAAGATAAGTTGAATATTAAAAGTAAACGTGATCATGACCGTCATCATAATAATAAAAAATTGAAATAATGAATTTTATACATAAAATTAAAACAAAAGAATTTTGGTCTTATTTCGTTAAAATTGCTATTCCTTTTTTTATTGTTGTAACTTTAATTTCCTTATTTATTAATAGTTGGAGAGAAATTTTCGCTTTGGACTTTAATTCTATTTCTAAGTCTAATTTTAGTGATGGTAAATGGAAAAATTTTTGGGGGATGAAATTATTTATAAGCTTCTTCTATGGTTTATATATTACAAATAAAAATATGAAGTAATAACTTCATATTTCTTCAATAATTGTGCTGTATAAACTTTGTTATAATTCTTTTGTAGTTTAACTTTGATTTTTGAATTTTATTATAGATTATAGGAAATGAATTTACTACTTACTTCTTTAAAAGGAAAAAAAAATAACGAAAATATAATTATATCTGGTTCCAAAAGTGAATCGAATAGATTATTAATTTTGCAGAAATTATTTCCAAAAATAACTATTGAAAATTTATCTGACTCAGATGATTCAATTCACATGCAACATGCTCTTTCAACTAAGGAAGAGACTGTTGATATTGGGCATGCTGGTACTGCAATGCGTTTTTTAACATCTTATTTTGCTGTAAATGAAGGAAGAGAAACTGTATTAACAGGTTCAGATAGAATGCAAAATAGACCTATAGAGATTTTAGTTAATGCACTAAGAGATTTGGGGGCTAATATTTCTTATGTAGATAAAATTGGGTATCCACCAATAAGAATTAAAGGTGTTAGAATAACCAAAGATAAAGTTCAAATTAATGGAAATGTAAGCAGTCAATATATTTCATCATTATTGTTAATAGCTTCTAAATTAGATAATGGGTTAGAAATTGAATTACTTGGAAAAATTACTTCTGTACCTTATATAAATATGACTTTGAGTTTACTTGGAGAACTAAGTATTAAAAGTTCTTTTAAAGGAAACGTTATTAAGGTTTATCCTAAAAAAGATATTAATAGCCAAACTGTTGTAGTTGAATCTGATTGGTCTTCAGCTAGTTATTTTTATTCCATTATTGCAGTTTCTGAAATAGGTTCAGAAATTTGTTTATCAGCCTATAAAGAACAAAGTTTACAAGGAGATTCTTCTCTAGCTAGTATTTACAATCATTTTGGTGTAGAAACTAATTATGGTGAAAATTTTATCACTCTAAAAAAAATAAAGGAAACTAGTAAAGAAACTTTAGAGATTGATCTTAAAAATGCCCCTGATATAGCACAAACGATTGCTGTAACATGTTTTGCTGAAAAAATTGCATGTAACTTATCAGGTTTACATACTTTAAAAATAAAGGAAACTGATAGACTTGTTGCTTTACATGATGAATTAACTAAATTGGGCGGAATTATTTCTATTACTAATGAAAGCTTACATTTAGAAGTGTCAAAAGAAATTTTTAAAAACATTTCGATTAAAACCTATAATGATCATAGAATGGCTATGGCTTTTGCTCCTTTAGCTTTATTGGTTCCTATTATTATCTTAAATGCTGAAGTAGTAACTAAATCTTACCAGAAATTTTGGGACGATATGAAACAAATAGGTATTAATATTACTGATTATCAAAGATAAACGTGTAAACACTTGACAACGCCTATTGCGATATCGTATATTTGCTGCTTTTATAGCAAATTATACTTATGAAATTATCACATTTTGATTTTGAATTACCAGAAGAACATTTAGCATTACATCCTGCAGAACACAGAGATGAATCTCGTTTAATGGTTTTAAATAGAAAAGACCAAACAATAGAGCATAAAACTTTTAAAGATGTTATAAATTACTTTGATGAAGGTGATGTTATGATGTTGAATAATACTAAAGTTTTTCCTGCAAGAATGTTTGGAAACAAAGAGAAGACAGGTGCTAGAATTGAAGTTTTCTTACTAAGAGAACTTAATGCAGAAAATAGATTGTGGGATGTATTAGTAGACCCAGCAAGAAAGATTAGAATTGGAAATAAATTGTTTTTTGGTGAAGATGATAGTTTAGTAGCTGAAGTTATAGACAATACTACATCTAGAGGTAGAACTTTACGTTTTTTATATGATGGAAGTTATGAAGCTTTTAGAGAAAAATTATTAGAACTAGGAGAAACTCCATTACCAAAAGCTATTAAAAGAGAGGTAGAGGCGGCAGATAAAGAACGTTATCAAACAATTTTTGCTAAACATGAAGGTGCTGTAGCTGCTCCTACTGCTGGTTTACATTTTTCTAAGCACTTATTAAAACGTTTAGAAATAAAAGGAATTGATTTTGCAGAAATGACTTTGCATGTTGGTTTAGGAACTTTTAGTGCTGTTGAAGTAGAAGATTTATCTAAGCATAAAATGGATTCTGAACAAATTGTAATTCCTGCTGCAACTGCTGCAAAAATTAATCAAGCTAAAATAGAAAAAAGAAGAATTTGTGCTGTTGGAACTACAGTTATGAGAACTGTTGAATCTTCTGTTTCTTCTAAACAAGAATTAAATGCATTTGAAGGTTGGACGAATAAATTTATTTTTCCTCCTTTTGAGTTTAGTATTGCAAATAGCATGATTACAAATTTACATGAACCTAAATCTACATTAATGATGCAGGCGGCTGCTTTTGCTGGTTATGATTTCTTAATGGAAGCATATAAAGTAGCTATTAAAGAAGGATATAAATTCTCTACTTACGGAGATGCAATGTTAATTATATAGTTTTAGACTAAAGAATAAAACATTTAAGCATTAAATGAAACTGGTACTTAATATAAGTACCAGTTTTTTTATGTATATTTTACATATAATTTTATTAATTTAATAAATTTTTATTTTGATTAAAAAGAAAGATATAAGGGCTTTAACTAAAGAACAACTACGTAATTTTTTTGTAGAAAATGGAGATAAAGCTTTTAGAGGCAACCAGGTTTACGAGTGGCTTTGGAGCAAGTCTTTACATACTTTTGAAGCGATGACTAATATTTCAAAAGAAACTAGAGAAATGTTAGAATCTAATTTTGTAATTAATCACATTAAGGTTGATTCTATGCAAAAAAGTAAAGATGGTACTATTAAAAATGGAATTAAATTACATGATGGTTTAATAGTAGAATCTGTTTTAATACCAACGGAAAAAAGAACAACTGCTTGTGTATCTAGTCAAGTTGGCTGTAGTTTAGATTGTAAGTTTTGCGCAACAGCAAGATTAAAAAGAATGCGAAATTTAAACCCAGATGAAATTTATGATCAGGTTGTAGTTATAGACAAACAAAGTAGATTATACCATAATCATAAATTAACAAATATTGTTTTTATGGGAATGGGAGAACCCTTAATGAATTATAAAAATGTTCTTAAATCTATAGAAATGATTACCTCGCCTGAAGGTTTAGGAATGTCTTCTAAAAGAATTACAGTTTCTACTTCTGGTGTTCCAAAAATGATTAAAATGATGGCTGACGAAGATGTTAAATTTAATTTAGCTGTTTCTTTGCACTCTGCAATTGATGAAGTAAGGACATCTATTATGCCTTTTAATACAAATTTTCCTTTAAAAGATTTAAAAGAATCTTTAGAATATTGGTACGAAAAAACAAATAGAGCAATTACCTATGAATATATAGTTTGGAAAGGAATTAATGATAGAAAAGAAGATATTAAAGCATTGGTAGATTTTTGTAAAGCAGTACCGTGTAAAGTTAACTTAATAGAGTATAATCCTATAGATGATGGTGAGTTTCAGCAAGCAAGTTCATCTGCAATAAATAATTATATTTCTAATTTAGAAATGCATGATATTACTATAAATGTAAGAAGATCTAGAGGAAAAGATATTGATGCTGCTTGTGGGCAGTTAGCTAATAAAGCTTAATTATTTTGTTTTTTTAAAATAGCTTTTTGAATAGTTGAAATAGGAAAACCAAAAACTGGTGGCACTTCTTTGGAAGTTCCACCAGTTGTGATTTTATTTTTTGTTTGAGTAAATAAAATTTCAAAAATCAGAAAATCATCTTTAAATTCTAATCTAGAACTTAAAAAATTATCTTGTACTTCAAAAAAACTATATAAGATATTATTACTTAATTTAGTAGGTAATATTATACCATTATTTTCATCAATTTCAAAAAGACCTTTTTCTATATCTTTAACAACAAGTGTATAATTTCTTGGTGAATTATTATAAATAATTACATAATCGAATTTATGAATCGAATCAGTTTTTCTTATATGAAATTCCATTGGAATTATTTGTGATCCTTTAGAAGTGTTAATTTTTAAATCTCCTTTGTAGATTCCTAGTACATTATTAGGGAACTTTATGTTATTTTTTTGTGAGTAACATAAACACATTATTCCTGAAAATAGAATACTTAAAATTATTTTTTTCATAACTTAAAACTTAAGTTATCAAAGATAATCAATCCAAAATTATTCTCTATTTTTGATGTATCAACCTGATGATAATTTATCAAAAATGAGACCTGTAGAACTTATAAAACTTCCTATTAAAAATGAAATGGAACTCTTTGAAAAAAAATTCAAAGATTCTATGTTATCTAAAGTTCCGCTTTTAAACCGAATTACCTATTATATTGTTCGCAGAAAAGGAAAACAAATGCGGCCAATGTTTGTTTTTTTGGTTGCAAAAATGGTTTCTAATGGCGGATTTGATGAAAGAACATATAGAGGTGCTTCTGTAGTAGAATTAATACATACTGCAACTTTAGTTCATGATGATGTTGTAGATGATAGTAATAGAAGGCGTGGTTTTTTCTCTGTAAATGCACTTTGGAAAAATAAAATAGCAGTTTTAGTTGGCGATTTTTTATTATCCAAAGGACTTTTATTATCTATTGATAATGAGGATTTCGATTTGTTAAAATTAATTTCAATTGCAGTTCGTGAAATGAGTGAAGGCGAATTATTGCAAATTGAAAAGGCAAGAAAGTTAGATATTACAGAAGATATTTATTTTGATATAATACGTCAGAAAACAGCAACTTTAATATCTGCATGTTGTGGTATTGGTGCAGCTTCTGTTGGTGCAAATCAAGAAACAATACAACAAATGAGAAAATTTGGAGAATATATAGGTATTGCATTTCAAATTAAAGATGATTTGTTTGATTATACAGATGACAAGATTGGTAAACCTACCGGAATTGATATTAAAGAGCAAAAAATGACCTTGCCATTAATTCATACTTTAAATACTTGTTCTTCAAAAGAAAAAAAATGGATTATCACCTCAATAAAAAAACACAATAAAGATAAAAAACGTGTAAGTGAAGTAATTGCTTTTGTAAAACAAAATGGCGGTATAGAATATACTACAAGTAAAATGATAAATTACAAAAATAGAGCTTTGGCTATTTTAGATAATTATCCAAGATCACCTTATAAAGATTCTCTTTTGCAAATGATAGATTATGTTGTAGAGCGTAAGGTTTAGCGTTCGGTTTTTATCTTTTTATATATTAAAGTAATTTTAAATATTATGAAAAAAAAACACTCTTCTTTTTATAATTACACTTATTTCTATATTGAATTTACAAGCACAAAATTCATATGATATAGTGTATTCTCAGAATTCTTTAAAAGATATTAATTGTAGTTATTTAAGTTTAGCTCAATTTTTAAACTATTATGCAAACAAAGATGATGCTATAGATTTACTAGATGAAAAAGTACGAACAATAATTGTTGATGAAAATTTATTGTTTTATTATTTGAATTTAACAATTACAAATAAATACAATGTTGCTTCTAATAATTATAGGACTATGATGTTAAATGCGATAAATATGAATAATGATAGGTTCTGTAAATTATTTAGTTCATCTTTAAGTGATGGTGTTACTTTTCAGTTATTAGAGAATGAATATTTAAGAAAAACCTATTGTGAGAATTGTAATAAATAAAAGCTATATTTTTTTTTCTCCTAATTTTTCAATTTTTTGCAACCAATTTTCTCTATAACTTTCTTTAGATAATCTTAATGGGCCAATAGTTGTTGATTTTACATTTTTTATTCCTGAAAATTGAAGGGTCATGTTTTTTAAAGATTTATAACTTGGTCTGCTAAAGATTAATCTATAATACCAAGCCGGTTGATCTAAGGTAGAAATAATTCTTGCTGTTTTTTTTGTTAATAATTTATCCCACCAAACAGAATTTTCCCTTTTTTCGAATGCAAAACCAGGTAAAAAAACTCTATCTATAAATCCTTTCATAATTGCTGGGTAAGAACCCCACCAAACCGGATGAACCCAAACAATATGGTTAGCCCATTTTATTTTTTTCTGTGCATCTAGTAAGTCTGGTTCTAACTCTGTTCTTTTTCTATAACCAAATTCTAAATTTGGGTTAAATTTTAAATCTCGAATTATAATTTCATCAAATGCGGCGTCAGATTTTATAATACCTTTTTTATATGCCTTTGCAATTGCGAAACAATAACTTTCTTGATCTGGATGTCCGTTTATAATTACTATTTTTTTTTTCATTTTAAATGCTATAAAAAAGGATAATTACTAATATTATTATTGGAAAAATTAATACCAATAAGCTATTAAAACACCAAAGTAAAAATTTTAACCAATTTATTTTTCGAGTTTTTTCTTTTTGAATAATAGTCTTTAATTCTGGGATAGTTAAGTTTAAAAGTGTTGCTTTTTCTATATCTAAATCTATAATTCCTTTGTTGTTTATTCCTGCTTTATAACCATTGTAAACTTCTATTGGGTAATTTAATAAAGAAAAACCCATAGCCCATAAACTCATAATTCCTATAGGAAAATGTTTCCACATTTTTGTGCTTATTTCCCAACCAGCAATAAAAGCTTCACCTTTCCATGTAGTATCACAATTGTATAATACATGTTGAATGTCGTGAATATGAATTACTTTTTTTCTAAATTGTGAATTAGGTAGTCTTAACGTAAACAGTTTAAACTTTAATTCAAAAAAATCTTTACTTTCTCCACCATCTTTAGGAAAGTTGTTTTTAATATAAAAGTCTTTAAGTAAGTGAGATATAGTCATCCTTTAAAAAATTATACAGCAAAGATATTTTGTAAATAATTAATTCTTCTTGACAATTATCAAGAAATTATTTTCCTCTAATTCTACTTAGAGTTTCTGGAGTAATACTTAAAAAAGAGGCAATATGTTTAGAAGCTATTCTTTGAAATAGATAAGGTTTTTTAGCTAATAAAGTTTCGTAACGTTCTTGTGCTGTTTTAAGTTGTAAATCATCAATTCTTTCTACTAAGTCTATGTAAATTTGCTGTAAAAACAATCTTCCCAAACGTTCATATTTTGGATTAGATTCAAACAGGTTCTCTAAATCTGAATGTGAAATTTTTAAAACTTCTAAATCTTCTAAAGCTTCAATATTATATTTACTTTTTTTGCGTTGGATAAAGCTATCTATAGTAGTAATAGTTTCTTGTTCTGCAGAAAAATGGCATGATATATCTTTATCTTCTTTATAATAAAAAACCCGAGCTATACCAGAAGTTATAATATACATATCATTACAAATCTTGCCAGCTTCATGAAGTAAATGGTGTTTGGGGTATTTTTCAATGCTCATTAAATTTTCGAATACATCTACTAATTCTGGATTTTTTAATAAAAGGGATGCATTTTGCTCGAAGAAAGAATTCATTTTTTATAATTTTAGAAGTTCTTCTACAAATTCTCTAGAATTAGAAAGTCTTGGAATTTTATGTTGACCACCTAATTTTCCTTTTTCCTTTAGCCAATTATAAAATAAATCTTCTTTAGCCACATGAACTTTAGGCATAGCAAGAGTTAAGGAATTATATCGTTTTGCTTCATAATCAGAATTTATAGCTTTTAAAGCATTGTCTAAAATTTCTGTAAAATAGTTCATGTTTTCTGGTTTCTTATCAAATTCTATTACCCATTCATGACCACCACTTTCTGTACCTTCCATATAAATAGGCCCTACAGTATATTCCTTAATTGCAGCGTTGGTTTTTTCACATGCCATTTTTAAACTCTCTTCTGCATTTTCAATAATTAACTCTTCTCCAAATACATTTATGTGGTGTTTGGTACGACCTGTAATTTTTATTCTAAACGGATCTAGGGAAGTGAACTTTACGGTATCTCCAATTAAATAACGCCATAAACCGCTATTTGTAGTTATAATAATTGCATAGTTAATACCTTTTTTTACTTTGGATAAAGGAATTGCAATTGAATCCTCTCCGTTGTATTGAGTCATTGGAATAAATTCATAAAAAATTCCGTAATCTAACATCAATAACAATTCTTTAGAACCATTTTTGTCTTGTATAGCAAAAAAACCTTCTGAAGCATTGTAGGTTTCATAATATTGGAAATCCTTTTTTGGGATCAGTTTTTTATATTGTTCTCTGTAAGGATTAAAATTTACGCCTCCGTGAAAATAGACTTCTAAATTTGGCCATACTTCTATAATGTTGTCTTTTCCTGTTCTTTCTAAAACTCTATTTAAAAGTACTAGCATCCAACTAGGTACACCAACCAAACTCGTTATATCTTCATGGATAGTTTCATCAATAATTGCTTCCATTTTGGTTTCCCATTCTGCCATAAGAGCAACTTCTTGACTTGGAGAAGAACTATAATCTGCCCAAAAAGGTAAGTTTTCTGTAATAATTGCAGAAAGATCTCCAAAGTAAGAATTGTTGTCTTTATATATTTCAGAACTACCTCCTAAGCGTAACCCTTTACCTGTAAATAGTTGTGTTTCTTCATTATTGTTAATGTATAAACACAACATATCTTTACCTGCTTTCATGTGGCAGTACTCTAAAGCGTCATCACTTACAGGTATAAATTTACTTTTAGCATTTGTTGTTCCACTAGATTTAGCAAACCATTTAATATGTGTTGGCCAAAATAAATTCTGTTCACCTTTTCTACAGCGCTCTATTAAAGGTTCTATGCTTTCGTATTTTTGAATAGGAACATTGGTAGCAAAATCTGAATAATCTTTAAAAGACGAGAAGTTTTTATCTTTTCCAAACTCCGTTCTTTTAGCAGAAGAAATTAACTTTAATAAAAGTTCTTCTTGAACATCAATAGGGTATTTTAAAAATAACTCTATTTGATGTACTCGTTTTTTTAAAAACCAAGCAATTATAGAATTTACAATAGGTAAAGCCATCGTTAAAGTTGCGTTTTTTACGTAAGTTTGTTAGAAGATAAAAATACTAAATTTTGTTATGAAATATCAAGGAGTACTAAAAAAAATGAATACCGAAAATTTATCTGAAATTCAGTATTATTTAGACATGAAATCTGATTTTTTAAACATGAATCAGTTGTTAAACAAAGAGATATCAATAAGTTTTGTTACTTATGAGTGTTTAAACTGTCATTTAGAAAAGAAAATTTACAGACAAGGTTTTTGCAAATCTTGTTTTTTTGAAATACCAAATGCTGCAGATTGGATTATGAAGCCAGAATTAAGTAAAGCACATTTGGGTATTGAAGATAGAGATTTAAGCTATGAACAATCTGTACAATTAAAACCACATATTGTTTACTTAGCAAATTCTAGTAATGTAAAAGTTGGTGTTACCAGAAAACAACAAGTACCAACACGTTGGATAGATCAAGGTGCACATGAAGCAATTGAAATTGTTGAAACACCTAACCGATATCTAGCAGGAATTACAGAGGTTGCTTTAAAAGATTATGTTGCAGATAAAACAAATTGGCGTAAAATGCTAAAGAATGATATTGAAGATGTAAGTCTAATGGAATGGAGAGATCGATTAAAAGAATTTATCCCAGAAGAAGCAAAAGAATATTTTATAGAAGATAATGTTGAAACACATTTAAATTTTCCTGTTAAAAAATATCCTTTAAAGCCTAAAAGTTTAAATTTAATTAAAACACCAAAATATACTGGAAAATTAGTGGGTATAAAAGGGCAATATTTGATTTTTGAAGATGAAACTGTTTTTAATGTGAGAAGTAATGAAGGCTTGGTAGTTTCTATAGAAATCTAGTAGTGGATGTGTAAATCTGTTTTAAATTTCTGAATACATATAATCTTAGAATTCTGAAATTAAATTATTACTTCACTATTTTACAAATAGAATAAAAAATGAAAAACAACTTATTAAAAGTAGCATTAGCACAAATTTCACCAGTTTGGTTAAACAAAGAAAAAACACTTATAAAGATTGAAAAATCAATAAAAGATGCAGCAAAAGAAAATTGTGAACTTATTGTTTTTGGAGAAGCATTATTACCAGGTTATCCTT
>CAJQQH010000185.1 GCA_905480405.1 uncultured Polaribacter sp.
GCAAGAATAGGAGTGTTAAGAATTTTGACTGATACAGATATAGATCCAGAAATTAAAGTATTATTTGAACAAGCAGTTGCAAATTTAGATTCTTTGGGAGCAACTATTATAGATCCTTTAACCATACCTAAATTTAATGAACTTAGAAAAAACCAATGGTGTGCTACTTTTACTGAAGATTTAGAGGGGTTTTTAAAGAAATATGTTAAAAACGATTCATTAAAAACTATTGATGATGTTATTAAAATTGGAGGTAAATCTGAGTTTGCAAATGAAAGACTTAAGAGAAATGCTGCAAAAAGAGGTAGATGGGAAAATTCAGAGATACCTTGTTTAGATGTTTATACAGATGTAAGACGTATTGCTTTTAGAGAAGGAATTGAAAAAATGATGGATTCTTTAAATTTAGATGCAATTGTGTATCCTTCTTGGAATTATCCGCCAGCAAAAATTAAGTTGTTTTCAGAAGAATATAAAGGTGATAATAGCCAAATTATAAGTCCGCATACAGGTCAACCAGCTTTTACGGTTCCAATGGGTTTTACTAAAAATAATTTACCTGCAGGATTACAGTTTTTAGGTAGAATGTTCGATGAGCCTACTTTAATTAAATTAACCTATTCTTATGAGCAAGGTACAAAGCATAGAAGAAAACCTTAAATATACATCATACAAAAGGCAATAATTAAATATTACTGCCTTTTGTATGATTAGGTAAAAATGGTAAGTAGAAGAAACTTGTGATTTTAAAATTCTCCTACATATTTAAGAGCATATTCCATTGCTTTGTCTTTTGTCATAGAAGCTACTTTTGCTTTGTCTTTACTAAAGAAATCTACTAATGTTTCTCCTTCTGCTTGATTTCGTTCTTTTTTTTCTCTAACCATTACTAAACTATTTTTATCATACATAAAAACCATAGACATTCTGTTACGGAATACTGCTATTTTAGATTTTTTTGATATAGCTGCATCAAACACAAAATAAGCTGGCATTCCGCCTTTTGTAAGACTAAGTGTCATCATTTTTGTAGTTCCTGGTGCGCCTACTGCTAAATAGACTTCTTTAACCTCTTGTCCTGGTCTTCCCATTTTATTTAATGAATAATATTTACCATTGAATTCATCACTTTTTGGAAAATAATCTTGTGCATTTACATTTAAAACGCTCAGAAATAATACGAGTAGTAATCCTTTAAATTTCATAATTTTTGATTTTAATTAATTGTATTTATATTAAATTTCACAATACATAATTAGCTCAATTTAAGCCAATCGATACTCAAATATAAACTTTAATTATTTATTTTTTTGGGATAAAAGCATATTGACTCAAATGGTAGTTTTTTGAATCAAATAGATGTGATTTGACTCAAATAACCATTTTTTGAATGATGTAAATATCTGTTTTGTAATAATTTTGACATGAAATACTTTATAAAATAAAAACAATAAAAATGAAAAAAACGAAACAATTAATTTTAGCAATTGTATTATTAATTACAACAGCAACACAAGCGCAAAAAAGTTTTTTTGAGAACATTTCTGAAAAAGATACTTACAATTTATATACAAAAGTGTCGAAAAATGGAAATGGTACTTATAAGGCAGAAAAAAAAGCAAGTGTTGTTAAGTTTAAAAAAGAATATTTGCCAACAGGAGAAGGATATAAATTTATGACTATTTTACAAGAAGGGGCAAAAAAAGGAGAAACTGAAATGACAATTGACCTTTCAGACAAAAAAATAACATGTACAGGGTATCCTTATGAGTCTGTAATAAGTGGTGAAGATTGGGGGTATCGTTATTACTATGTATCTATTGATGATTATGTTTTTGCTCTTGACGGAGTTTCAACAAAATTTGCCACTTTTAAAGGTATTTCTGCTGTCTATATTAAAGCAGGAAAATCTGAAAAAAGTGGTGCTAAGAAAGAGGCGAAAAAGACTAAAAAGAAAAATTCCTTTTTCTCAAAAATGAAAGCGTTAAAAAAACAAGCATTAGGGACTGTAGGTTCTTTTGGACCTGAATATAAAGAGTTCAAAAATAAGAATATGGACAAAATAATTACTGATTATTTAGTTGCCATGAAAGCAAAACAAGACGCTAGAACTGCAGCTCAAAAAAAATCGGATAAAAACGTTTCAAACCTAACTAAAAACAGATTAGCTAAAGAAAAAGCAGCAAAAGATGCATCTTGGGCAGAAGCTAAAAGATATAACGACTCTGTTAAAGGTACTGCAGAATATAAAGACTTAGAAAGAAGAAAAAGACAAAATGAAGCAAACTATCAAAGTCGTCAAAAAGCAGATTTTGTAACGTTACGTAATACTAGTGGAAGTACTATTTATGTTGCTCGTGGTGGAAGTAAGAATAGAGGAACAAAGATTAGCGCAGGTGGATCTACAAAGTGGAGTTGTAGTCAAGATGCATATATTCAAGTAAATAATGTAACTACAAGTAGAAAAGTCTATAGTAAAAATTCTGGGTGTGGTAATACAGTTACAATAAGATAGATTAATTTAAGAAAAGAAATAAAGTAGATTTTATTTTAGTAGAAACTCGTAAGTGTAAAAGCTTGCGAGTTTTTTTTATTTATTTTTTGGATGTTAATAGTTAGATTATAGTCAACTTTATAAAATAGAATAAAAGTTGGTAGAGTAATAAAACATGCAGTTAAACACTTTTAAATAATATGATTTTAATCTAATTTAAAAAAATATAGAATTAGGGTGTAATATTTTAATCTTTTAAACACTAAATAAGAAAGAGTTAAAATTATGACAATAAAAAATACAATCATCTTTTTTGAAAGTTTAAAAATTAAAACAACAAAAAAATCTGAAATTAAGGTTTATAATAAATTTATTGATATCCTATCAAAACTAGAAAACAGAGCATTTAATGCAAATGAAATTAAATCTATAGAAACAGAATTGGATAATTTAAATTTGAGTTCAAATCTTGATAATAAAAATAAATTCTTTAAAAAAGCCCTTAGTAAATTTGAGAACTATTTAAAGGAAGTTTTCTCTTTAACTACAAAAGGACATTATACAAACTTATCTGTTAGTTTTGGCGTTTTATTTGGCGTTGTGCTAGGTGTACTTTTAGGGCAACGAATAGAAAAATCGATGGCACTATCATTTAGTATATCTATGGGAATGTTTATTGGAGCATTTATAGGAAAACGTTTAGACGCTAAGGCCAAAGCAACAGGAAATCTACTATAATTAGAAGTTAAACAAACTCATAAAAAACACTTTATTTATTTTAAAACTAAAATGCTGAATAATTTTCGGCACTAAAAAAAACAACCCAAAATGAAAAAAATAATAGCATTAGTAATTGTATTTACAATATCAAACATTAGCTTTTTTTCTCAAGATATTTCTGGAGATTGGAGCGGAATAGCCAAAAAAGGAAGCAAAGAAATTACCTTTGTTTTTAAATTAAAACTTGAAAGTTCTACTTACTCAAGCACAATGAGTGTACCAACTTTTAGAGTTTCTGGTATAAAACCAACAACTACAACATTTGCAAACGGAAAGTTGATAATTGATGGTTCTAATGTTGGAATGAAATATGAAGGAACCTTTAATAGTAAAACGAATCAGTTTGAAGGAACTTATAAAGAAGGTGGTGTAGAATTACTATTAAATTTAAAAAAAGGTAGTATAAAAATAGCCGAAGCTAAAAGACCACAAGAACCATTAAAGCCTTATCCTTATTATGAAGAAGAAGTAGTTTTTAAAAATACAGAAGCTAACATATCTTTAGCTGGTACTTTAACATTGCCTAGTAAAAACGGAAAATTTCCAGTAGTAATTTTAATTAGCGGTAGTGGTCCGCAAGATAGAGATGAGACTTTTATGGGACATAAACCATTTTTAGTACTTTCAGATTATTTAACAAAACAAGGAGTAGGAGTATTACGTTTTGATGATCGTGGTCAAGGCGAATCTACAGGTGATTTTGGAAATGCCACGACAGAAGATTTTTCTAAAGATGTTTTAAGTGCTATATCTTATTTAAAAACAAGAAAAGAAGTAGATGTAAAAAACATTGGTTTAGTAGGTCATAGTGAAGGTGGTATAATTGCGCCTTTAGTGGCAAACAATTCTAAAGATGTTGCTTTTATGGTGTTACTTGCATCTACTGGTATACCTGGTGAAGAATTGTCTGTAATACAATCTAGAACATTAAGACAATTTCCTGTAAAAGACGAAGTAGCTTATGAAAAAAACACTAGAAAAGCAATTGCAATTGTAACTTCTAGTAAGAGTGACTTAGAGATTAAAAATGAATTAACAACGCATTATAATAATTTTATAAGACCAATTTTAACCTCTTTAAATGTACCAGAAGATAAAATTAACTTATTTATAGAGGGACAGTTAAAAACAAGTTTAAAACCTTGGTCTCGTTATTTTTTACAATACAATCCTGCAGATGAAATTGAGAAATTAAAAATTCCAGTATTATCTTTAAACGGAAGTAAAGACACGCAAGTAAATGCTAAAATGAATCAAGATGGTATTAGAAATGCATTAATTAAAGGAGGAAATAAAGATTATAAAATAGTAGAATTAGAAAATTTAAATCACTTTTTTCAAGAATGCAAAACAGGAAGAATGGATGAGTATAGAAAAATTGAGCAAACATTTTCCCCTAAAGCATTAAAGGAAATTTCTAGTTGGATTCTTAAAAAAATCTAAAAGAATTAGTAAACTGTTTGCTTTAAGATTCTAACAATAGATATAAAACGCAAAAAAGGACTAGAAGATGTTATTCTCTTCTAGTCCTTTTTTTACTATCTGTAGTTACATAACAACTATCTATTTATTATTTTAAATCTCAAACTTTTTCACTAGAGATTTTTAATAAGAACCTACTTCAAAATTTTATTAAGATTCGCTTTAAACAATTTACCAATTGGTATTATGTGCCCATCTATATGAATTCGATTGCCTTCAATCTTTTTAATATATTTTGTAGCAACTGCAAAAGATTTGTGCACTTGAATAAAATCATTATCTGGTAGCAATTCTAAGATGTCAGATACTTTTTCTCGTATCATAATTGTTTCATCTTTAGAAATAATTTTGGTGTAATTTCTTGCAGCTTCTATATATAAAATGGAATTTACTTCTAATTGTATATAAGATTTGTTTTGACGTAAAAAAATACGTTCAGCTGAATTTTTGTTTTTTTCTTTTACAGCATTAGTCATTATTTTTTTTGGTGTTTCTAATCTATCTGTAACTTTATTTATCGCTTTTAAAAAGCGTTCAAAACTAAATGGTTTTAATAAGTAGTCTAAAACACTCAACTCAAAACCTTCTAAAGCAAACTCGCTATAAGCGGTAGTTACAATAACTTTTGGAGGAGCAGAAAGTGTTTTTAAAAAGTCGAAGCCTTTTAATTTAGGCATGTTTAAATCTAAAAAAATTAAATCTACCGTGTGCGTATTTAAATACTCAATAGCTTCTAAAGCATTATAACAGTTTTTTTGTAGCTTCATATGAGGAAGCATTTCACAATATTCCATTATAATTTTGTGCGCTATATGTTCGTCATCAATAATTAGATATCGCATTATTTTAATTTTAAAGAGAGTTTAACTTTATAAATATTGGAATCCGATTCAAAAGAAAGTGTATGTTTTTTGGGATAAACTAATGCCAATCTTCTTTTTAGATTTACTAACCCAATACCTTTATCACTAGATCTTTGTGTAGTATCAAAGTTATTTTCAATTTCAAAATTTACTTTATACTCATTTTCAATTAAACTCATATGAATATAGGCATTTTCTGCTAAGTTTTCTAAACCATGTTTAAAGGCATTTTCTAAAAGTATAATAAAAAGCAAAGGCATAACTTTAGCTTGTGAATTTACTATTTGATGGTTAAATTGAACATCAGATTTTTTATGATAACGAATTTCTTGTAATTCTATATAGTTTTGCAAATAATCTAATTCTTCGTTTATTGTTACCCAATCTTTTTGCCCTTTATAAATACTATATCGCATCATATCAGAAAGCTTTAAAACCATTTGTCTTTCTTTAGAGTTTTTTTCCATTAAACCATATAAATTGTTTAAAGTGTTAAAGAAAAAATGCGGATTTACCTGACTTTTTAAGTGCAATAATTCTGTTTTTTCTTTCTCATTTCTTAATAAAATTACAGATTTAATTTGTTTAAATAACCATTGCGCAATGGTAATAAATACAACAATAAAGTAAAAAGCGATAAACTCAGAAAACCCTTCTATTTTACCAAAATAGTCATTAAAGAAAACAATTATGACACCTATAATTACAAGTGTTATTTTAAATAACCTTATTATATTTTTCTTTTTATTCTCAGATATTCTCAACTTCATAGGTCAATATTAATTAAATAAATGTCTTTCTACAAATTAGTTTACAAACAACACTTTGCTGAGGACAAAACAATTTTAAACAAATACAAAGTACGTTAATACCTTTTAAGAATATTTGTGAAACACCTATAAAGTTGTACATCCCATTTTGTTTTTTAGTTCTGTAACACGTTATAAGTTTGCTAATAATTAACCATTCTGAAAATTTAGATTCAGAACAAAAAACGAATAATATGGAACTCATTATCGACAATTTATCAAAAACCTATGCTAATGGTGTACAAGCACTTCAAAACATTTCGCTAGAAATTCCTACGGGAATGTTTGGCTTGTTAGGGCCAAATGGCGCCGGAAAATCTACTTTAATGAGAACCATTGCAACTTTACAAGAAGCAGATAAAGGTTCTATTAAACTAGGAGAAATAGATGTTTTAAAACAAAAAAACGAGTTAAGACAAGTGTTAGGCTATTTGCCACAACAGTTTGGATTGTACCCTAAAATATCTGCAGAATTTTTATTAAATCATTTTGCAGTATTAAAAGGTATTAGTCATAAAGGTGAGCGAAACGATTTAGTAAAGGCACTTTTACATAAAACCAATTTGTATGAAGTAAGAAAGCAAAATTTAAAAGGTTTTTCTGGCGGAATGAAACAGCGTTTTGGAATTGCCCAAGCTTTACTTAGTAATCCTAAATTATTAATTGTAGATGAACCAACCGCTGGTTTAGATCCTGTAGAGCGTAACCGTTTTTACAATGTATTAAGTGAATTAGGAGAAAAAACGGTAGTTATTTTATCTACTCACATTGTAGATGATGTAAAAGAACTTTGTACAAATATGGCAATTATTAATAAAGGGCAAGTATGTTTAAAAGGAAATCCGAAGAAAATACTTGAGGATATGAAAGGAAAAGTTTATAAAAAAACGATTCACAAGCAAGAGTTAAATAGCTACAAACAAAATTACCAAGTAATTAGTGAAAGATTATTTCTAGGTAAACCAACCATTCATATTTTAAGTGATGTGAATCCTGGAGACGGATTTACATTAATTAATGCAGAATTAGAAGATGTGTATTTCTCTGAAATTTTTAATAAAACAAACGCTAAATCTCATTAATTATGTGGTACGAAATTTTTAAATTCGAAATACAATATCGTTTAAAACGACCAGACACCTATGTGTTTTTTTTATTTCTTTTTTTATTCTCATTAGTTGGAGTAGACTTTATTTTTCAAGGTTCAGAACTAGGAGCTATGAAAAAAAATTCACCAATAATAATAGCAAAAACAATGGGAGCTATTTCTGGTTTTTTTATGATTTTAGCTTCTATGATTATGGGAGTCTCTGTTTTAAGAGATTTTGAATACAACATAGAATCCTTAATGTTTTCTACACCAATAAGTAAAAAAGATTATTTATTAGGTAGGTTTTTAGGCGCTTTTACAATATTATTATTTTCTTTCTCAGGAATTTTATTTGGTATGATAATGGGTGAATTAATGCCTTGGCACAATCCAGACGATTTATTAGCTTTTAATGCATTTGTATATGTAAAAACTTTTTTTATGATCACCTTGCCAACCTTATTTTTTGGAGCAGCGTTATTTTTTGTTACAGGTGCATTAACCAGAAATCTAGTGGTCGTTTATACACAAGGTATTTTTGTATTTGTAGTTTTTATGTTAACCAAAGCCATTACAAACGATTTTTGGCAAGCCATTTTAGATCCGTTTTCGCTAACAACAACAAGCTTAGTTACAGCAACTTGGTCTATTGCAGAAAAAAGCACACAAGCCATTCCGTTTTTTGGGATTGTTATGTATAACAAACTGTTTTGGTTTTTTTTAGGGATTTTAGCGTTAATGTATGGTTATAAAAAGTTCAGTTTTAATATTGTTAAAGAAAAGAAAGCTAAGAAAAATCAAAAACTAGTTATTAAAAATATTAATAAAGTGATTGATGTAGTAATACCAGAAGCTAAAAAAGAGTATGGTTTGCTGTCTAAATGGGTGCAATTAAAACAATTTTCTTGGTTTTATTTTGTAAGTATTTGCAAACAATCGTCCTTCTGGGGAATTGTTATTTGCGGTATGATTATCATTTTAGTTAATTCTGTAAACTTAGGAACCGTTTATGATGTAGATAGTTTCCCTGCAACGTATTTTATTGTAGAAGAACTAAAAGAAACTTCCATGTTTTTCTTTATTGCCATTTTAGTCTTTTATTCTGGAGAATTGGTTTGGAAAGAAAGAGGTGCAAAACTAGATTTAATTTATGATGCAACACCAATGTCTAGTTTTATACAGTTATTGGGTAAGTATATTGGATTAAACTTAATTTACACAGTTTTAATGCTTGCATTAATCATATCTGGTATTATTTTTCAAACAGCAAGTGGATATTATAAGTACGAATTCCATGTTTATTTTACCGGTTTCTTTGTAGATATTTTACCATTCTTAGCCTTGTACACTTGTATTGCATTTTTTATACAATCGGTTGTAAATAATAAATTTGTAGGTATTATGCTGGTTATTATATACTTTATTGCTAATGTTGCAATGGGTTTATTTGGTTATAATCACGATTTATATTTATTTGGAGGTGGTTCTTTAGGAACATATTCAGACATGAATGGTTATGGTCATTTATTAATTCCTTATCTATTTATTAAATCGTATTGGTTTCTTTTTGCACTGTTATTATTAATCATTGGCTCTTTAGTAATTGTAAGAGGTACAGAAACCAATTTAATAAAACGAATAAAAGCGAGTAAATACAGGTTAAGTAAGCCTCTTTTTAAATTGGCAAGTATCGTTTTAATTGCATTTTTAACTCTTGGAAGTTTTATTTTTTACAATACAAATATTCTAAATAAATACTGGACAAACTCAGAAAAGATAGCGTTTAAAGTTGATTATGAGAAAACATTAAGAAAGTTTGAATATGTACCACAGCCAAAAATAACAGCTGTAAATTTAAATGTAGAGTTATATCCATCAACCAGAAATTATACTGCAGAAGGTTTTTATATACTTAAAAACACGTTTGATACTCCCATTGATGAGATTCATGTTCAAAAAAGGTTAGAAGAAAATATAGCACTTGAGACTGTTACTTTTGAAGGCGGAGCAACGATTGATAATCAATATGCAAAATTTAATTATCTAAAATACAAACTAAAGCAACCTTTGCAGGCCGGAGATTCTATAAAAATGAGTTTTAAGCAAACCTTTACAACAAAAGGATTTAAGAATGGAGGATCTAATTCTAGTATTGTATATAATGGTACATTTTTTAACGAGAAAGCATTTCCATCTTTAGGGTATAATAGAAGGTACGAAATTAGAGATAATAAAGAACGTGCAGATTTTAATTTACCAAGCAGACCAAGTAAAGCTAAAAGAGAAGATTCAAAAGAGTTGTTTTACACAAGAGATGGAGGCGATTCTGCGGGTATTCAGTTCGAAATGGTTATAGGTACAGATAAAGATCAGACTGCTGTTGCTCCTGGTAATTTATTAAAAAGTTGGAATGAAAACAACCGTAATTATTTTCATTATAAAATGGATACTAAAATGAATAATTTTTACGCCATCGTTTCTGCGCAATATGAAATTAAAAAGGAAACTTGGTTTCAAAAATCAGACTCTATTAAAAAGCCTGTAGATTTAGAGATTTATTATCATAAAGAACACGATTATAATCTAGACAGAATGATGAAATCAATGAAGGCCTCGTTTGATTATTACAGTACAAATTTTAGTCCATATCAATTTAACCAAATGCGTATTTTAGAATTTCCTCGTTATGTAGAATTTGCGCAATCTTTTCCGGGAACGGTTCCTTTTTCTGAAGCTATAGGGTTTGTGTTAGATATTGATGATGAAAAAGATGTAGATATGGCATTTTATGTAACTGCACACGAATTGGCACATCAATGGTTTTTAATGCAAGTAGAAGCGGCAAATGTACAAGGTCAGCATCTAATCTTAGAAAGCTTATCGCAATATGCTGCAATAATGGTTTTAAAAGAACATTATCCCGAAGAAAAAGTGCAACAATTTTTAAACACCCATAAAGATAGATATTTAGAAGGAAAAAGTAGAGAAAGCATAACAGAACCTTCTTTAGCTTTAGTTGAAGATCAAAAATATATCTATTATTCTAAAGGAGTAATTAATATGTATGAGTTGCAAAAACAAATTGGAGAAGCAAATGTAAATCTTGCTATAAAAAACTTTATTAAAGATTGGAATACGCAAGATGGTAAACTAAAATTAAATACAAATAGATATGCAACATCTAAAGATTTATTGAACTATTTTAGAACAGTTACACCAATAGAAAAGCAATATTTAATTACAGATTTGTTTGAGAAAGTAATGTCAATAGAAAAAGAACAGTAAACAAAATAGTATTTTAAAGTTATCTAAAACTCATAAATAATTGAGTATAAGGTAAAATGAATCTCCATATTCATAGTTTTTCGAATGCAATTATCCGTTGGGTAGTTGCATTTGTTTTTAATGTAACTATAGTTATGCAAAAATATCGTTTTTTTGATAAATTATATTGGAGTTTTCTTTAAGAAAAAGAATACTTTTTTTAGGACATTTATGAAAACTTTGTATATTCGCAACCTTTAAAATAGTAAATAAAAGGGGAGATACTCAAGCGGCCAACGAGGACGGACTGTAACTCCGTTGACTACGTCTTCGCAGGTTCGAATCCTGCTCTCCCCACAATTTATTTCACACTCCGAAAGAATAAAGTAAAACTCTGCACAAAGAGTAAACATCATAATAAACATATTGGTTCTCTATCGAGGCAATCTGCATGCAATTCTTACAATTTCAGATCAATTCTTACCATCAACTAACCTAAGAGAAGCAACTAAAGTTATATAAAGAAAAGTGCCATAAAACTTGTTTTAAACAATATCATTGAAAATATAAAAAAAAACTATTAAAAAGTGTGATTATTTAAAATACTTGCGAATAATAAGTAAACAATAATTAACCAGACATGAAGGCACGAAAGAGTATCGGTATTATATTTTTAATAATAGCAATTTTATTTTGCCTAATTTTTACAATAAAATCTAACTTAAGGGTTGATGTTAAAGATTATTTCGATTTATCATTTAAAAGCTATTTTAGTTTAAGTTTTCTAAGAGAAATAACACCATTAATTATTTGTGTTATTCTTTTTTATGGAGGAATTCTTTTAATTTTTAAGCCCTCTAAATCAAACTCTGTTTTATCCTTATTTGGTTTCACAGTTCTAGAAGAAATTATATTTTATTGGTTTAACATAATTACTTTAGATTTTTCTATATATGTAATATCAATATTTTTATGTTGTGCATTACTTGCACTGTGGATTGCTTTTTCGAGTAAAGTAAACTTGAAACGTCTATCATTTAAAGAAGGTTTATCTAGTTTAATTCTAGGCACTTTAATAAACCTGTTCTCTTATTATATTTAATTTTTATTATAGAAAAGTGTGATTTTTTTTAAATGTTACGAATAATATTATAAACAATCTCTTAAAAAAAACATTATGAAACAAATCACATTTACAATTCTCTTGTTATTAATACTTCCTTTATTAGCTCAAGATGAATTGAATCAATATAATAAAGCAGAAATAGAAATTGTAAAGCTAATTAACTTACCTGATCCAACATTTAATCCAAATCTTATTCAAAAACCTATGACTGAAAAAGCTATTTTAGATTTAGGGTTTGAACAGACTTATAAAAATGTTTCACAGAAATTTATAATGAGAGACGATAAGCAGTTGCTTGCTAATACTTATAAAAGTGAAAGTAAAACAACAATTATTTTACTACACGGGGTTCTTTCTAGTTCATTTTTAATGAATAAAACAGCTGGATTGCTAAGAAAATCTACAAATAGTGAAGTTATTGCTTTAGATTTTAGAGGTCACGGTCAATCTGAAGGTACTCCTGGAGATGTAGATTATATAAATCAATATGTAGATGATTTAGAAGATGTAATTATAGCTTTAAAAGAAGAAAAACCTAATCAAAAAATAATACTTGCAGGACATTCTATGGGAGGTGGAATAATTTTACGTTATGCAATGCAACAAAAAGCACCAAAAATTAATGGATATATTCTATTTGCCCCTCATTTAGGTGTAAACTCTCCAACTTTAAAAAAAGAAGTTGTAACAAAAGAAGAAGCATCATTTATAAAATTACATATAAATAGAATTATTGGTTTAAAAATGATGAATGCCATTGGGGAAACAAAATACAATAATCTTCCAGTATTATTTTTTAACCTACCAGAAGCTATGCCAGTAACAAAATACAGTTATAGAGCCAACGAAAGTATGTCTCCTTTAGACTATAAAAAAGGTTTAAATGCAATTAACAAGCCTTTACTTGTGATTGTAGGAAGTAAAGATGAAGCGTTTGATGCCAAAAAATTTAAAACTGCTGTAACCCAAAATAGTAAAGGCGAAGTTTATGTTGTTGAAAATGAAACGCATAATGGAATTCGTCATAATAAAAAAACAATGGAAATAGTTTCACAATGGTTTAATAATTATAAATTACAATAGAATAATCATAATTATATGGAACTAAGTAAAAAAGAACAATTCATAAAAACTATAGATGAACATAAAAAAATCATCTATAAAATTGTTAACTCATACTGTCCAAATAAAGATGATAGGAAAGATTTAGAACAAGAAATCATTATTCATTTATGGAACTCTTTTGATAAATATGATAGTAATTATAAATACTCGACATGGATGTATCGTATTGCTCTTAATGTTGCAATATCTTTTTATAGAAAAGAAAAAAAATGGTCATTAAAAAATGATTTTTATAATGAAGAATCTATTTTTAGAATAGAAGAAGACAATAGTGAAGAAGAAGCTCAGTTAGATTATCATTTAAAATTGTTACAAGAATTTATACATAATTTAAACGAACTTAATAAAGCTTTAATGTTATTGTACTTAGAAGAAAAAAGTTACGAAGAGATTGCAGAAATACTAGGAATCACAAAAACCAATGTAGCTACAAAAATTAGCAGAATAAAATTAAAATTAAAAAAGGAATTTAAAAATATATAAAAAATGGAAACCGAAGAATTAAAAAATATATTAGCAGCTTACGATACTAAATTAGACAAGAAATTAAGTTTAAATGTTGCTTCTTTAAAAAATATAAACCTAAATAAATCCGAAAAAAATACACAAGCTATTCTTAAATACAGAATAGTAGAAATTGTAGTTTTTTCTTTATTAGCTTTATTTATAGGTAATTATATCGCAAATAATTGGAGTCATACACATTTAGTAGTAAGTGGTGTTATTGTTGGTTTTTTTACACTAATAGCATTGTCTGGTAGTATAGGACAAGTTGCTTTACTTAATCAGATAGACTTTTCTAAACCTATAGTTGATATTAGAAAAAAAATAGAATTTGTAAACACTCATGGATTACTATTTGTAAAATTGATGTTTTTGTCTACGCCAATATGGTGGTCATATGTGGTAGTTGGAAGTGACTATTTATTCAATATTGACTTATACTCAAATATGAATGCCGATTTTGTACTAAAATACCTTGTGATTAATTCTTTATTAATTATTCCGTTGATTTGGTTTTTGTGTAAATTAAATTATAAGAACCTCCATATAAAATGGGTAAGAAAAACAATTGGTTTTTTTACGGGACTAAAAACAATGAAAGCATTAGAGTTTTTAAATGATATTGAAGATTTTAAAAATTAATTTCAATTCAAAATATTTAGTTTATGAGTTAACTAAGTAATGTTTAAGGTAAAAAAAAAGTCATTTTGTTTAAAAATAACTCTAAAAATAAGGTTAAAAAAATCGTACTAAAAATAGTATCTCTTATAAAATTACAAGACGCCTATAATAGTTTTAAACCTTTAAAAAGCGAATCATCAAATACATCTGAAATTAAGATTTATAATAATTTTCTTGAAATTATTACCAAATTGAAAAGTAGAGTGTTTTTAAAAACTGAAATTCTAAATATAGAAACTGAGCTTGATCCCCTTTAATTGTAATAACATTACAGAACTTATAATAATTAAAATAGCGAATCTATTAGAATATAAAATAGTTTTGTAACACCATTGTTTTTTTGTTGTCCAAGTTATAAGTAAAACAATAAAATTATGTTTAATTTATTTAAAAAAGCAATAACAATGGGAAAATTAGAAGGAAAAGTAGCAGTTATTACAGGAGGTGCAAGTGGTATTGGTTTAGCTACAGCTCAAGAATTTGTTAACAATGGAGCTAAAGTGGTTATTTTTAGTAGAAATCAAGAAGCTTTAGATGCTGCAACAACTCAATTAGGGGCAAACAGTTATTCAATTAAAGGAGATGTTACTAATCATTCAGATTTAGAGCGTTTATTTTCAGAAACCAAATCTAAATTTGGAGGGGTTGATGTTTTATTTATAAATGTTGGTAAAGGTAAATTAGCTTCCGTTGCAGATACAGATGAAGCATTTTTTGATGATATGATGGATGTAAACTTCAAAGGTTCATACTTTACATTACAAAAAGGAATTAAATATTTAAATGATAAAGCTTCTGTAATTATAACTACATCTTACTTAAACGAAGTTGGTTTTGGTGGAAGTAGTTTATTAAGTGCTAGTAAAGCGGCCTTAAGATCTTTAGTTCGAGTTGCATCAGCAGAACTTGCAGATAAAGGAATTAGAGTAAATGCAGTAAGTCCTGGACCTATTGGCACACCATTCTGGGGGAAAATAGGTTTGCCAGATGATGTACTTGCAGGAGCAGCAGAAGCAATTACTGCACAAACAGCATTAAAGCGTTTTGGAAATCCAGAAGAAGTAGCAAAAGCAGTATTGTTTTTAGCTTCAGATGACTCTTCTTATATTATCGGTGAAGAAATTCCTGTTCACGGAGGAATTAACTCAATTTAGTAGTTTTAAAAACCTCATTTCGATATCTTTGGAATGAGGTTTTAAATTTTTAAGATATGAATACTTTTTTATCAGACAATTACACAGATTTTAATGATGTTGAATTGGTTCAGCTTTCTATAGAAGGTGACAAAAAAGCATTACAGAATATAATTATTCGTCATCAATTATTTGTTTACAACTTAGCTCTTAAAATGGTTGGTAATGTACAAGATGCTGAAGATTTAACACAAGAAGTATTTATAAAAATGATAACTGCATTATCAAAATTTAAAGGAGAAAGTAAGTTTACAACTTGGTTATATCGTATTACTGTCAATCATTTTATAAATACTAAAAAGCAAAACTCTAAATTAAAAACGGTTAGTTTTGAAAACTATTTTAACTCAATAGATGCAGTTCCTAGTCAAGGTTTAAATGATCTAGAAGAAAAAGAATTTAAAGATACCATAGAAGAAATAAGAATTAATTGTACAACAGGGATGTTACTTTGTTTATCTAAAGAACAAAGAATGATTTATATTCTAGGTGAGATGTTTGAAGTTGGTCATAATCTTGGAGGAGAAATTTTAGGAATTACACCAGGTAATTTTAGAATTAAATTAATGAGAACTCGAGAAGAATTATATAACTGGATGAACAAAAAATGTGGATTGGTTAATATTAACAATCCTTGTAGATGTTCAAAAAAAACTAGAGGTTATATAAGCGAAGGAAAAGTAGATCCAGATAATTTAAAATTTAATACTCGTTATAAATCTAAAATTAGCAAATTATCAAAAAACAAAGCAATTCCGTTTACCAATACTGTAGATGAATTGAATAAAAAAATATTTCAAGACCATCCTGCACAAACACCTATACAAGCTTCAAGAATTGTAAATGATATTTTGAATAATAATTTAATAAAATCAATTCTAGATTTATAAAAGACAGTTTTTTT
>CAJQQH010000186.1 GCA_905480405.1 uncultured Polaribacter sp.
TATTTTATTTTTAATACTTGCCCTTTTTTTACTTTATTGCTTTTAAGGCCATTTAAAGCTTTTAATTGCTCAACTGTTAATTTATGCTTTATAGCAATAGCATATAGTGTTTCTGAGTCTTTAACTGTATAAGTATCCGTATTAACCTCTACTTCTGGCTCTTTAATTTTATTATGATTAGGGTCAATTATTAAAATTTGATTTAAATAAACATTATTACTATTAAGATTATTAATTTTCTTCAATAAATCCATCTCTAAATTGTACATTTTAGCAATAGAATACAAAGATTCATCCTTACTTACAATATGTGTTTTTAAGTCAGATTGTGGTTCATCTATATACTCTTCTAGTAGATTTTCTTCTTTAATAAACTCTTTTTCTTTTGAATTTATTTTTGTACCATCTACATTTAAAATAACAAAAGAAGTTCTTCTATTTGCCTGATGTTGTGCTTCTGAACATTTTACCCTATTAGTATGATTATCATTATCTACACACTTATTTGTTAATTGAGATTCTCCAAAACCTTTTCCAGAAATTCTATCAAACTTTATACTATTATAAGTTATATAATCAACTGTAGATTCTGCTCTTCTTTGAGACAAAAGTTCGTTATATGAAGCTCTACCTCTAGCATCTGTATGTGATGTAGATTTTACCTTTATTTTTGGGTATTTAATCATAATACTAACAATATGATCTAACTCTAATGCTGCATCAGCTCTTATATTCCATTTATTATAATCAAAGTATATAGAGTTAATTTTAATTATTAGCTCATCTCTTTCATTATAGGCAAAATCGTCTGTAATCTCTAAAGAAAAATCTAAATCTAACTCAACAGCAACTTCATCTGTAGTTTCAAAATACTGAGTATCTGGTTTATAATATTCTTTTTCTGCTGTAATAGCAAATTTTTGACTACAAGGTAATTTAAACGTAAACTTACCTATTTCATCTGCAATAGTATCTCTAACAACGTTACCTAATGCATCTTTTAAAATAAGTTTAGCATAAGGCAAGTGTTTTTTAAATTTTGATTCTCTTACGATACCAGAAATAATTTGATCACATACTTTATCTTCAATTACTTCTTCTCTTAGTATTTGTTCTACAGAATAGATATCATCATCTCCTATTCCTCCATCTCTGTTTGATGATAAAAAACCTTTTCTAGTAATAGGATTTATTGAAAAAGCAAAATCGTCTAATTTAGAATTTACAGGTGCTTTTAAATTTATAGGTTCTGTAAACTCTTTTTTAACAAATTTACTTGCAAAAACATCTAAAGCTCCAATTCCGAAATGACCATCTGAAGAAAAGTACAATGTATTATCTTCTGATAAATAAGGAAACATTTCTCTACCTTCTGTATTAATCGTTTTGCCTAAATTTATTGGGTCACCGTAAGTATTGTCTTCATTTATATTAACAAAATAAATATCTGTTTTACCAAAACCACCTTCCATATCTGATGTAAAAAACAAACGTTTACCATCCTTACTAACAGATGGATGACCTACTGAATATTCATTACTACAAAAAGGCAATTCTTTTATGTTTTTCCAAGTTTCTCCTATTAGATTTGCTTTGTATATTTTAAGCTTATTATATCCGTTTTTATCTACTTTATAATTTCCTTTATTATAATTATTTCTTGTAAAATAAATGGTGTTATAATCCGGAGAAAAGGAAACTGAAGATTCATGATACTTTTCATTTACTTCTTTAGAGAAAGATTTTTTTGATGCTTTAAGTCTAATATCATCTTTTTCTACTTGAAATATATCTAGAAAATTTC
Organism: uncultured Polaribacter sp.; assembly: GCA_905480405.1. GTDB lineage: Bacteria > Bacteroidota > Bacteroidia > Flavobacteriales > Flavobacteriaceae > Polaribacter. Next base: position 1,805 of record CAJQQH010000186.1, read on the forward strand.
TATCATTTCTAGTATGTGTTCTTTTTACAAATCTATTAAGATCTCTTGGTGAAGAAAACAAGATTGTATTTTTATATTCTGTTACTCCAAAATCTGAATACTTTGTGTTTATTTTATTCAAATTTTCAACTCTATAATCTGGTTTATTATCTCTAATATCTGCTAAAACTGCATCATTATCTGTAAAATTCTTACCTCTAGAATCCTCTTTTTTTGCCTCATTAAATTTTTCCATCCAAAATTTAGACTCATCAAAATTACCTATTGCTCTTAATGATTGTGCATATTTAAAGATATACTCTGCTTCTTGAGACTCAAAAGAAGTAAACAACCTTGCAAAGGCATCTGCAGCTTCTTTCATTTGAACATTGTTATAATAACAATCTCCTAATTTCTTTAAAGTATACGCAGATGGTGTTTTTTCTGCTAGTTTTTTATACTCTTTAGCAGCTTTTACATAAGATAAATTATCAAAGTAGGTGTCAGCAAGTTTTGTTTCTTTAGTTTGTCCGTAAACTACTAATGAACTAAAAAAAAGTATGACTGTAATCTGTATTATTTTTTTCATAATTAATTTATTAAAACTAGAAGAATCTTGGAGATTTAATTTTATTTCTTTCAAAGTCGAAATTAAAGAGTAAAAACACTTCGTGACTTCCAGAATTAAATTGTCCTAAATTTGTTAAAGTATGATCATATGCATAACCTATTCTTAAGTTTCTTCTTACTCTTACGTTTACTAAAGCAGAAATAGATTCATCTAATCTATAAGATAAACCTGCTTCGAATTTATCATAAATTAAAACATTTCCAGAAAAATCTATAGACAAAGGAGCTCCTTCTGCAGCCTTTACCATTATAGATGGTTTTAATTTTAAATCGTAAGATAAATCAAACACATAACCAGATGTTAAGAAAAAATGTTTTCTTTCTGAGGCTCTTGTTACTTGATTACCACTTTTTTCGAAATGAAAAGTTTGTAATAGATTAGGAACAGATAAACCTGCATAAAATTTATTTGTATAATAAAATGCACCAAATCCTATATTTGGTAATGCTTTATTAGCGTTTGTATTAACAAATGCAATATCGTCTGGGTTGGTAGTTTCTAAACACGGTAAACACAAATTAAAAAAGGTAAAACCAGCCTTAAGACCTAAAGCTAACTTTGCATTTTCGCTTACATTTAAAGTATATGAAAAATCTCCATAAATATTCTGTTCTTTTACTGGCCCAAGTTCATCTACAATAACAGATAAACCAAGTCCTACATTTTTACCAACAGGAGAGTGTGCTCCCATTGTTAAAGTTCTTGGAGCACCTTCTATACCTGCCCATTGTGATCTAGCCAAAAAATTAAGACTTAGAGCATCATAAGACCCAGCATAAGCTGGGTTTATAATGTTCATATTATACATGTACTGTGTGTACTGCGGATCTTGTTGTGCCTTTGCAGAAATAGTAAACAATATAACTGCAATGATTACTATATTTTTTTTCATTTGTATTGCGTTCATCTTAATTATCTGTTTAAATATACCCATCCGTTAATTGGTGCTCTTGTTCCATCATTAAAATAAATAACGTAATAATATGTACCAACCGGTAATGGTTTGCTTTTATTTAATGTTAACCTTCCTGTAGAGTAACCATCCCACCACTGAGGGTTTGTTTTACCATTATTATTATAATCATATACTTGATTACCCCATCTATTATAAATCTCTAATTTAAAATTAGGATACTTAGATAATGCAGGAATTATGAATGTATCATTATTTCCATCTCCATTTGGAGAGAATGCATTTGGAATCGAATCACAATTTGTAATATCTATATGATCCATTATGTTATCATGATCACAATCTAACATAAATTCATCTTTAGTTAATACTCCATCTCCATCATCATCTGAATCTAAATAATTTGGAATACCGTCTGCATCTGTATCGTCATCTACTGGACTTGAATCTGAATTTACGTCTTCATCTGTTGTTAAGATACTATCTCCATCATCATCTGAATCTAAATAATCTGGTATTCCATCGCCATCTGAATCTTGATCTAATGGACCGTTATTACCTAAATCATAATCTTCATCTATAGTCTCAACACCATCATTATCATCATCTGTGTCTAAATAATCTGGTATTCCATCGCCGTCTGTATCATCATTAGTTGGATCTCCATCGCCATCTACATCTTCTTCTTTAGTTTTTACACCATCACCGTCATCATCTGTGTCTTGGAAATTTCTAATACCATCTCCGTCTGTATCTAACAATTGATAATCTAGATTACCACTTTCTGCGATAATTTCAACTCCATCAAACAATCCGTTTGCACCAGAACCAGTATCTGAACCATCGATAACTCCATCATTATCTGAATCTAATGCTCCACTTCCTGACTCTGCAAGATCTGTTATCCCATCGTTATCAGAATCTAAATCTAAATGATCTGCTATTCCATCGCCATCTGTATCTAATGTAAAGTCTCCTCCATTTTCTTCTAAATCAGGAATACCATCATTATCATCATCTAAATCATCAACATCTGGTACACCATCACCATCGGAATCCAGTAAAGCAAAAGTATCTAAATAATCTGCTATCCCATCGCCGTCGGAGTCATCATTAGTTGGGTCTCCGTCGTTATTTGCATCTTCATCTAATGTATTAATACCATCATTATCATCATCTACATCTAAATAATCAGGAATACCATCACCGTCTGAATCTTGATCTGATGCATCATCATTGTTTGCATCATAATCTTCATCAATAGTGTCAATACCATCGCCATCATCATCGGTATCTAAATAGTTTGGAATACCATCGCCATCTGTATCATCTGAATAATCACCATCATTATTGATGTCTTCATCTTCTGTTGAAACTCCATCGCCATCATCATCGGTATCTAAATAGTTTGGAATACCATCGCCATCTGTATCATCTGAATAATCGCCATCATTATTAATGTCTTCATCTTCTGTTAAAACACCATCTCCATCGTCATCTGTATCTTGGAAGTCTGGAATACCATCGCTATCTGTATCTGTTATTACATGATTTAAATTACCACTTTCTGCAACATCTTCTACTCCATCAAATAATCCGTTTGCTCCAGATCCTGTATCTGCACCATCAATAACTCCATCATTATCAGAATCTAATGCTCCACTTCCTGATTCGATAACATCATTAATACCATCGCCATCTGAATCTAAATCTAAATGATCAGGAATACCATCATTATCTGTATCTAATGTAAAGTCCCCTCCGTTTTCAACTAAATCTGGAATACCATCATTATCATCATCTAAATCTGAACTATCAGGAATACCATCGCCGTCTGCATCATCTGTATCTAAGTAATCTGGAATACCATCGCCATCTGCGTCATCGTTTGTTGGATCTCCATCATTATTATTATCCTCATCTAAAGTATTTACACCATCACCATCATCGTCTGAATCTAAATAATCTGGAATACCATCGCCGTCTGAATCTTGATCTGAGGCATCATCATTGTTTGCATCATAATCTTCATCTACAGTGTCTATACCATCGCCATCATCATCGGTATCTAAATAGTTAGGAATACCATCACCATCGGTATCATCTGAATAATCGCCATCTGAATTTAAATCTTCATCTTCTGTTGGAACTCCGTCTCCATCATCGTCTGAATCTAAATAATCTGCAATACCATCGCCATCTGAATCTTGATCTGAGGCATTATTATTGTTTGCATCATAATCTTCGTCAATAGTATTTACGCCATCACCATCATCATCGGTATCTAAATAGTTTGGAATACCATCACCATCGGTATCATCTGAATAATCGCCATCTGAATTTAAATCTTCATCTTCTGTTGGAACTCCATCGCCATCATCGTCAGAATCTAAATAATTAGGGATTCCATCGCCATCTGAATCTATTGGATTACCATTTGTATCTAAATCATATTCTTCTGATGTTGGGATACCATCGCCATCATCATCGGTATCTTGGAAATCTGGAATACCATCACTATCTGTATCTGTTATTGCATGGTTTAAATTACCACTTTCTGCAACATCTTCTACTCCGTCAAATAAACCATTAGTTCCAGATCCTGTATCTGAACCATCAATAACTCCATCGTTATCTGTATCTAATGCTCCACTTCCTGATTCTACTACATCAAAAATACCATCACCATCGGAATCTAAATCTAAATGATCTGGAATACCATCATTATCTGTGTCTAACGTAAAGTCTCCTCCGTTTTCTACTAAGTCTGGAATACCATCATTATCATCATCTAAATCTATAGAATCTGGAACTCCGTCTCCATCAATATCATCACTATCTAAATAATCTGGAATACCATCGCCATCATCGTCGTCGTTTGTGAAATCACCATCACCATTAACGTCTTCGTCTTCAGTTGGAATTCCATCGCCATCATCATCAGTATCTAAATAATTTGGAATACCATCACCATCCGAATCATCGTTTGTTGAATCGCCATCATTATTGATATCTTCATCTGATGTGTCTACTCCATCGCCATCATCATCGGTATCTAAATAGTTTGGAATACCATCACCATCCGAATCATCGTTTGTTGAATCGCCATCATTGTTAATATCTTCATCTGATGTGTCTACTCCATCGCCATCATCATCGGTATCTAAATAATTTGGAATACCATCACCATCCGAATCATCGTTTGTTGAATCGCCATCATTATTGATATCTTCATCTGATGTGTCTACTCCATCGCCATCATCATCAGTGTCTAAATAGTTCGGAATACCATCACCATCCGAATCATCGTTTGTTGAATCGCCATCATTATTAATGTCTTCATCTGATGTAGGAACTCCATCATTATCATCATCTGAATCTAAATAATCTGGAATACCATCGTTGTCTGAATCTTGATCTGAAGCATCGTTATTACTTCCATCATAATCTTCATCTACAGTATCAACACCATCGCCATCATCATCAGTATCTAAATAATTTGGAATACCGTCTCCGTCTGTATCGTCTGAATAATCTCCATCATTATTGATGTCTTCATCTGCTGTATCTACTCCATCGCCATCATCATCTACATCTAAATAGTTTGGAATACCATCGCCATCTGAGTCTATTGGATTACCATTAACATCTAAAATATATTCTTCTGATGTTGGAACTCCATCACCATCATCATCTACATCTTGGAAATCAGGAATACCATCATTATCTGTATCTGTTAATGTATGATTTAAATTACCACTTTCTGCAACATCTTCTACTCCGTCGAATAAACCATTTGCGCCAAAGTCTGCAGGATTACCATCAATAACACCATCGTTATCTGCATCTAATGCTCCAGAACCAGATTCTACAACGTCATTAATTCCGTCTCCATCTGAATCTAAATCGAATTGATCTGGAATACCATCGCCATCTGTGTCTAATGTTGGATCTCCTCCATTTTCATCTAAATCTGGAATACCATCATTATCATCATCTAAATCTATAGAATCAGGTATACCATCGCCATCATTATCATCGCCATCTAAGTAATCTGGAACACCATCATTATCTGAATCATCATTTGTTGGGTCTCCATCATTATTAGCATCTTCATCTGCTGTATTAATACCATCGCCATCATCATCGGTATCTAAATAGTTTGGAATACCATCGCCATCGGAATCATCGTTTGTTGGATCTCCATCTACATTTATATCCTCATCTGCTGTATCTACTCCATCTCCATCATCATCAGTATCTAAATAATTTGGAATACCATCGCCATCGGTATCGTCTGAATAATCAGAATCTCCATTAACATCTTCGTCTGCTGTATCTACTCCATCGCCATCATCATCGGTATCTAAATAATTTGGAATACCGTCGCCATCGGTATCATCGTTTGTAGGATCGCCATCAGTGTTAATATCTTCATTTTTTGTATCTATACCATCGCCATCATCATCTACATCTTGGAAATCTGGAATACCATCGCCATCTGTATCTATTGGATCAGATGTTGTTCCGCTCTCTGCAGAAATTTCAATTGCATCATACAATCCGTTTGCTCCAGAACCAGTTAAAGCTGCATCAATAACACCATCGTTATTTGAATCTAAATGACCATTTCCTGCTTCTACAACATCATTTACTCCATCGCCATCTGCATCTAAGTCTAAATGATCTGGTGTACCATCGCCATCTGTATCACGAGCTGGATCTCCGTTTTGTTCTACTAAATCAGGAATACCGTCATTATCGTCATCTAAATCTACTGTATCAGGAATACCATCGCCATCTAAATCATCGCCATCTAAATAATCAGGAATACCATCACCGTCTTCATCATCATCAGTAAGATCATTATTGTTGTTATTATCCTCATCTGCTGTATCGACTCCATCGCCATCATCATCGGTATCTAAATAATTTGGAATACCATCGCCATCGGTATCATCATTTGTTAAATCGCCATCAGTGTTGATATCTTCATCTGCCGTATCTACACCATCACCATCATCATCGGTATCTAAATAGTTTGGAATACCATCACCATCGGTATCATCATCATTAGGGTTTCCATCTGAATCTATATCTTCATCTGCTGTATCTACACCATCACCATCATCATCGGTATCTAAATAATTTGGAATACCATCGCCATCGGTATCATCATTTGTTAAATCGCCATCAGTGTTAATATCTTCATCTGCCGTGTCTACTCCATCGCCATCATCATCAGTATCTAAATAGTTTGGAATACCATCGCCATCAGTATCATCATTTGTTAAATCGCCATCAGTGTTGATATCTTCATCAGCTGTGTCTACTCCATCACCATCATCATCAGTATCTAAATAATTTGGAATACCATCGCCATCAGTATCATCTGAATAATCACCATCATTATTGATATCTTCATCTGCTGTGTCTACTCCATCGCCATCATCATCGGTATCTAAATAATTTGGAATACCATCGCCATCTGAGTCTATTGGGTCTCCGTTTACATCTAAAACATATTCTTCTGATGTTGGGATACCATCATTATCATCATCTATATCTTGAAAATCTGGAATTAAGTCTCCATCTGAATCTAAGGTATCTGCAGTTGTACCACTATCTGGTGTAGTTTCAACTCCATCAAATAATCCATTTGCTCCAGAACCAGTATCCGATCCATCTATAACTCCATCATTGTCTGCATCTGGTTGTCCTAATCCTGATTCTGTAAGGTCGTTTATACCATCGTTGTCTGAATCTAAATCTAATGAATCTATAATACCATCCATATCTGTATCTCTTAATGGATCTCCATCTTGTTCTACTGTATCTAGTATACCATCATTATCGTCATCTAAATCAACAGAGTCTGGAATACCATCCATATCTGAATCTTTTTGAATTGTGATTGTTACTGTTTCTGTAACACATACATTAGGGTTTGCCGCTGTATTACAAACAGTATAATCTACTGTTACTACAGTTGCATCTTCTCCTGCTGCAGGTGTATATGTCATTTCACCTGTTAAGGCATTAAATGTTACTATACCAGTTGCAGAACCTGTTGTTGCATTTGTAATTGTTGTATTTACACCCGGTAAGAAATCGTCATTAGCTAAAATATCTAATGTACCGTTTCCTCCATTTACAATTGTTATTGCATCTGCAACTGTTGCTGGTAAAAATGGATTGGTTGTATCTGTTACATCTGGGTTTCCATCATTATCATCATCTGGATCAGTTACATCCGGAATACCATCTCCATCATTATCTAATTGAACAGTTATTGTTACCGTATCTGTTTTACAAACATTAGGGTTAACATCTGTATTACAAACTGTGTAATCTACAGTTACAACTGTTCCTTCTTCTCCTGCAGCTGGTATGTATATCATTTCACCTGTTAAAGCGTTAAATGTTATTGTACCTGCTGCACTACCAGTACCAGCATCTACTAATGTAATTGTAGCATCTGGTAAGAAGTCATCATTAGATAAGACATTAACAGTACCGTTATTACCTTCAACAATTGTTAATGTATCTGGTAACGTTGTTGGTGTTAGTGGGTTTGTATCTGTTGTATCTGGGTTTCCATCGTTATCATCATCTATGTCTTCACTATCAGGAATACCATCACCATCGGTATCTAAAGCATCTAAATAATCTGGAATACCATCGTTATTATCATCATCGTCATTGTTTAAGAAAATCCCATCATTATCATTGTCTTCATCTGCAGTTAAAACACCATCATTATCATCATCTGTATCTATATAATCTGGAATGTTATCTCCATCTGAATCTTGATCTGTTGGATCATTATTAGCTGCGTCATAATTTTCATCTTCTGTATTTATACCATCATTGTCATCATCTATATCTTGGAAATTTGGAATACCATCTCCATCTGTATCTAAAGTAACTGATGTTGTACCGCTTTCTGGGTTAGTTTCAACACCATCAAATAATCCGTTTGCTCCAGAACCAGTATCCGATCCATCTATAACTCCATCATTATCCGTGTCTAGTTGACCTAATCCTGATTCAATTAAATCATTAATACCATCGCCATCTGAATCTAAGTCTAATGAATCAATTACACCATCATTATCTGTATCTCTTAATGGATCTCCATCTTGCTCAACTGTATCTAATATACCATCATTATCATCATCTAAATCTACACTATCAGTAATACCATCGCCATCTGAATCTAAGATTTCTCTATAGTCAACTTCTGGTGTAGAATTATTAGTATCTGGTAAAGTAGATGCTCCGTTATTTAACTCATCATTCACATCAAAAATACTCCCAGTAGTATCTACATCATCATATTCGTCTAATAACCCGTCATGATCAGCATCATTATTATTTGTAGCTAAAGTGTATCCTGCTTCGATAGTATCGTCGATACCATCATTATCTGAATCTGTATCTAAATAATCGAACCTTAAATCTCCATCTGTATCTACAAGAGCTAATCCACTATTATTTGCATTATCATAAGCGTTTAATAATCCGTCTAAATCAGAATCTCCGTTTCCAGGTCCAAAATATGCAGAAGTTAATTGCGCTTCTACGTTATCTGGAATACCATCATTATCAGAATCTATATCTAATTCATCTGTAATACCATCGCCATCACTATCTATACCATCAAATACATTATAGACAACACCAATACCTGGTCCAGAATTTTCTGAAGTTCCATTAGTTTGTGAAGGTGCGGTTGAAGTAGTGTTACCATCAAATAAACCATTGATTGAACAAACATCAAATAAAATTGATCCTAAGTTTGTGTTTGATTTAGTTGATAATAATTCTGCAGAAAAACGAACTTCGAATGCAGATACATCATAATAATTAAAGTATGTAGCTAATCTTGGTGATAAATCTACACCAGAATATGTATCATCTGGTCCTTCAAAAGTTACTAAACCTGTTGCTGGATTAGAATTTACATTTAATAATGTATTACCTGCAACAGCATATAAACCTGGTCTAGAAAGTATTACAGATTCTCTTGCATTAGCTCCATCAATATCATATATAGTACCTCCAAAACGGCTGATATTATATTGGGTATTTGTGTTATCGTGAACTAAAATTAATTTAAATGCCATTTCAGATCTATTTGCACCGGTTGGAACTGGCACAGTAAATTCTGGTTGCCAAGCATCTGAACTACCAGTAGAACCATTATCTATTGTAATTAAAGATGCGCCTCCTTGGATATCTGTAATTTCTATAATTGCATCTAATAAACCACCTGCTCCTAAACCGGTAACATCTATAACGTTTTCAAAACGATATTTAGCCCCTAATGTTCCTGACCCAGTACCTGTACCTGTTACATAAGTAGGGTTTTTAAAGACTGCTGTTGGAAAAATACAGCTTGGATCGTTCATTGTATTTGTAGGAACAAATCCTAAAGATTCTACTGAATCTAAAATTCCATCATTATCATCATCAATATCAACATCATCATTTACTCCGTCTCCATCTGTATCAACAGGAACCGAGAATACATGATTATCTCTAAAATCGACTTGACCAGTAGCTGGATTTTGATCATTAGGGAAATCATTTACATCTTGGTTATTATTAGTAGCGGCATCTGTATCTGATGGTCCGTTAGGATTTAAATCAAAAGCATCATCAATACCATCATTATCAGTATCATTACCAGAAGCTACAATTTCTGCTACATTATCTCCATTTGTATCATAAGCTTCAATTGTATCTGAAACTCCATCTCCATCTGAGTCTGTGTTTAAATAATCTGGTGGATTTACTCCATTTGTACTAACAGGAATATAAATAGGTACACCAGAACCTGGAGTAGTTTCATAATTATCTGAAACTCCATTTCCATCCATATCTGCTCCAGGAGTTTGATAACCTGGAGTAGTTTGCCACTCAATATTATCTATAATTCCATCATTATCAGAATCTAAATCTAAATAATTTGGTAATCCATCATTATCAGAATCTAAAATTATTATTGGTATACCTGTAATTGAACCACAAGGTGTACAGTCTACATCAAAAGCATCATCGATACCATCATTATCAGAATCTATTCCTGAAGAAACTATATAGTTTGCAGGATCATGACCTTCTAATGAATCTAAAATACCATCTCCATCTGAATCTAAATCTAAATAATTTGCAATACCATCTCCATCTGTATCTGCTGTATCTAATGGGCTTGTTGCAATATTATCATCTAAACCATCATTATCGGTATCTATTAAATTATCTACACTACCGTCATTATTAGCATCTACTCCTCCTGCTTCAATAATATCTAAAATTCCATCGCCATCTGAGTCTAAATCAAATTGATCTATAATACCATCATTATCAGTATCAAATCTATCATCTATTCCGTCATTATTATCATCAATTAATATTGCATCTGAATCTTGATAATTTGGAATACCATCATTATCTGAATCTGCTAAAGGATCTAATCCATTATTTTCTACAGTATCAGGAATACCATCATTATCATCATCTAAATCTACAATATTAGCAATACCATCTCCATCATTATCTGGTTGTACAGTATAGTAAATTGTTGCTTCATCTGAAACTGTATTACCAGTATCTTCAACAGTATAATTTACCTCAGCAACTCCCGTAAAATCTGGTTCTGGAGTATATGTTACATTTCCTGCAGCATCAACCTCAAAAGTTCCAACACCAGAAATTACTAATGGTGTATTAGAATCTCCAGTATTTGAAGGATTATTTGGGTCTATTAGTACAATTGATGTTACATCAATTGTACTATCTAAATCCGAATCATTGCTAGTAATATCTGAAGCAACTATTGGAGTATTTTGAACTCCTGTTGCAAAATCATCTACTACAGTTGGAGCATCATCAATTGGCGTTACTGTAAGGTCTAATGTACTTGTAACACTTTCTTTACCATCTGTAACACTATAAGTAACAGTTGGTACTGTACCTACATAATTTAATGCTGGTGTAAAAATATAACTACCATCAGAATTTATAACTAAAGTACCTTCTGTAAAGGTTGCTGTTTGACCTGCAATTAGATCTTGCCCGTTAATAGTAAACTCTAATACCGTTAATGGTGTACCTTCTAAATCTGAATCGTTGGCTAAAACTCCGTTTGCAGCATTAATATTTAATGCAACATCTTCTGGTGTTGTATTTACATCTGCTACCGCAGTTGGCGCATCATTTACTCCTGTAACCTCTATTTCTATTGTACCTATGTTAGATGTTTTGATACCGTCAGAAATTGTATAATTTACATCTGCAGTTCCGTTAAAATTAGCAACTGGTGTAAATGTTACATTTCCAAATTCATCTACAGAATAAGCACCCACATTAGGAACTATTAAAGGAGTAGTACTATCTCCCGTATTTGCAGGATTATTTGGATCTATTAATGTAATTGTTAATGGATCTATAACATTTTCATCTAAATCATTATTAGTAATTGTTGAAATTACTAAAGCTGTATCTTCTGGTGTAGTATTATTCTCATCATTAATAACAACTGGTGCATCATCGATTGGTGTTACCGTTATATCTAATACAGCTGTAGAATTGCTTGTTCCATCTGAAACTGTATAAGTAATTGTTGGTACCGTACCTTCAAAATTAGCAGCAGGAACAAATGTATATTCTCCGTTTCCATTTATTGTTATACTTCCTTCTGTTAAAGTTGCCGTTTGACCAGCAGTAAATGACGAACCATTTACTTCAAAACCAGTTATAATTAATTGAGTTCCTTCGTTATCTGAATCGTTAGATAATAATCCGTTTGCAACTAAAACAACTAAGGTTGTATCTTCTGGTGTAGTATTTACATCATCAACTGCATTTGGAGCATCATTTACTGGTGAAACTTCAATTTCTATAGTACCAATATTTGATGTTTCTAATCCATCAGAAATTGTATAATTTACATCTGCAGTTCCATTATAATTAGCTTCTGGTGTAAATGTTATATTTCCTAAATTATCTACTTCATACATTCCTACTCCTGCAACTACTAATGGCGTAGTTGAATCTCCTATATTTGAAGGATTATTAGGATCTATTAATGTTATTGTTGATGGATCTATTGGATCATCATCTGTATCATTATTTGTTATTGTTGATATTACTAGTGGTGTATCTTCTGGTGTTACATTACTAATATCATTTACAACTTTTGGTGCATCATTTTCTGGTGTTACCGTAATATCTAATGTCGTTGTAGATGTTTTAATTCCATCTGAAACTATATATGTTACCGTTGGTACTGCTCCATTAAAATCTGTAGTAGGTATAAAAGTATAACTACCATCACTATTTATTGTTAAATCACCTTCTGTTAAAGTTGCTTTATCACCTGCACTATAAGTTTGACCATTTATTGTAAAACCTGTTAATGATAATTGAGTTCCTTCCGCATCTGAATCATTAGATAATAAACCTACTGCTGCTAATACTTCAAATGCAGTGTCTTCTGGTGTTGTATTTACATCTGCAACAACCGTTGGTGCATCGTTTTCTGCAGTTACAGTAATTTGTACTGTTGCAACGTTTGATGTTAAAACACCATCAGATATTGTATAATTTACATTTGCAGGTCCATTATAATTTGGCGCTGGAGTAAATGTTACATTTCCAGAATCATCAACTTCATAAGTTCCTATACCAGCAATTACTAACGGTGTACTAGCATCTCCTGTATTTGAAGGATTGCTAGGATCTATTAATATTATTGATAAAGCATCAACTGGATTTTCATCAGAATCATTACTAGTAATTGTAACAACAACTATTGGGGTATCTTCTGCTGTTGTATTATTTGTGTCGTTTACAGCTATTGGTGCATCATCAATTGGTGCAACTGTAATTTCTAAAAGTGCAGTTGAATTGTTTATACCGTCTGAAACTGTATAAGTAACCGTTGGTACAGTTCCTTCAAAATTGTTTGCTGGCACAAAAATAAAGCTACCATCTGAATTGATATTTAAATTACCCTCTGTTAACATTGCTGTTTGAGCTAAAGAATAAGTTATCCCTTCTACTTCAAATCCTTTAACAGATAACGGTGTATTTTCAACATCAGAATCATTTGAAAGTAATCCATTCGTAGCAATTACATTTAAAGTAATGTCCTCTGGAGTAGTATAAACATCATCTACTGCAATAGGAGCATCGTTTATTGGGGTAACTTCAATTTCTACAGTACCTATATTTGATGTTTTTGTTCCGTCTGATATAGTATAATTTATATCTGCTGGTCCTGTATAATTCTCTTCTGGGGTAAAAGTTACATTCCCTAAATTATCAACCTCATAAACTCCTATACCCACAACAACTAATGGTGTTGAAGCGTTTCCTGTATTTGCAGGGTTACTTGGATCTATTAGAATTATAGAAGTTGGATCTATTGGATTATCATCAGAATCATTATCTGTAATTGTAGAGACTACTATTGGTGTATCTTCTGCTGTAATATTATTTTCATTATCTACTACAATAGGAGCATCATTTACAGGAATTACAGTTATAATTAATGTACTAGATACTTCTTCAATACCATCTGTAATTGTATAAGTAATTGTTTGTACAGTTCCATTATAACCAAGAGTTGGTGTAAAAATGTAACTTCCATCTGACTTAATAATTATTGTTCCTTCTGCAAATGTAGCTAATTGACTAACGTTATAAGATTGACCATCTACTTCAAAATTAATTACTGGTAAAGAAGTTCCGTCTGCATCAGAATCATTAGTTAAAACCAATCCGTTTGCAGCAGTCACATTTAATATAGTGTCTTCTAATATTGTTTTAGTATTAGGTTCTGCTTGTGGTATATCATTTACTGCAGTTACAACTAAATTTAGTGTACTTGAAGAATCTGTAGTACCAGTACTATCTGTAATTGTGTAATTAACTGTAGGTACTAATCCGTTATAATTTAAATTAGGTACAAATGTATAACTACCATCTGCTAATATTGTAATATCTCCTTCTGTTAAACTAGCTGTATCTCCAACATTATAAGATTGTCCTCCAACTACAAAGCCAGTTACAGTTAATATATCTGCAACGTTCGGATCTACATCATTCTTAATTAAACCATTAGCTGCATCAACATTTAATGTAACATCTTCTGTTACTAAGTTAGTATCTGCACTTGCAATTGGTGGGAAAAGAGATTTTGGAACAGTTACTATAACTGTTGCGGTATCACATAAACCATCTGCATCACAAACTTGATAAGCAAATACATCTGTACCTTGAATAAAAGATACATCAGGAGTATAAGTAACTGTACCATCTGAATTAACAACAACAGTTCCTTTACTTGGATCTGCTATAAGTACGTTTGATACTGTAAGTGCGTCTCCATCAACATCAACATCATTTTTAACAACATCTATTATTACCGGAATTCCTGGATCTGTTGCTACAGAATCATTACTTGCTTCTGGAGCATCATTTACCGGAAGAACTTCTATTGACAAAGTACTATTAGAAATATCTGCATCATCTACAGATGTATATATTACTGGCAAAGTACCATTAAAATTCTCTGAAGGTGTAAATTCTAGACTACCATCTGCAAATATTGTTATTTCTCCTTCTGGTGTTGTAACAGTTGTTCCTACAGGATATGTTGTACCACTTATTGTAAATTCTGATATGGTAATTGGATCTCCATCAGGATCAGAATCATTACTTAATAAACCATTAGCTGCATCTACAGCAATAGATTCTCCTTCATTTATTGTTATAACATCTGGTACTAATACCGGAACATCATTTACCGGTGTAACTTCAATTTCTATAGTTGCAACATTTGAAGAAATTAGTCCTTCATCATCATTAATTGTATAATTTACATTTGCAGAACCATTATAATTTGTTTCTGGAGTATAAGTAACATCTCCAGCTGCGTTTACTTGATAAACACCTATTCCTATAATTGTTAATTCTCCAGTACCTGAACTATTATTAGACGGGTTATTTGGATCGATTAAAATTACAGTTGAAGCATCTATTGCATTATCATCTGTATCATTACTGCCAATTAAAGCTACTGTAATTGGATTATCTTCTGGGATTGTATTGTTTATATCATTTACGGCTAGTGGCGCATCATTTACTGGTGTTACAGTAATGTTTAAAGTACTGTTATCAGAATTTATACCATCTGAAATTGTATATGTTACTTCTGGAACTAAACCGTTAAAGTTTGTTACCGGAGTAAACTCAAAACTACCATCTGCTTTAATAATTAATGTACCTTCTGCTAAAACTGCTGGTTGACTAGGAGTATAATTATTTCCAGAAACAGAATATCCTGTAACATTTAATGGATCATTATCAATATCTATATCATTTACTACGATTAGTCCGTTTGCAGCAGTTACAGTTAATTTAACCTCTTCTGCTGTTGTTGCTGTATCAGGATTTGCAACAGGTATATCGTTTACAGAAGTAACTTCAATTTCTACGGTTGCAATATTAGAAACAACACCATCTCCATCTTTTATAGTATAGTTAACATTTGCATTTCCAAAGTAATTAGCTTCTGGAGTAAAAGTTACATTTCCGTTTGCATCTACTTCATAAACACCAACTCCAATAATTGTTAATTCTCCTGAACCTGCACTATTATTAGCTGCATTATTAGGATCTATTAAAATTATAGATGTTAGATCTAGAGAGTTATCATCCGTATCATTATCACCAATTGTAGAAACAGTAATTGGTGAGTCTTCTATTGTAGTATTATCTTCATCATTAACAGCAATTGGAGCATCGTTAACTGGAGTAACTGTAATATTTAATGTACTATTATCAGAATTTGTACCATCTGAAATTGTATACGTTATTTCCGGAACAGATCCATTAAAATCTGCTGCTGGTGTAAAAATATAACTACCATTTGCCTGAATTACTAAAGTACCTTCTGTTAACATTGCAGATTGACCTGCTGTATAAGTTCCACTAGAAACTGTATAACTAACTACATCTAAATCATTATTTTCTGGGTCAGTATCGTTTATATCTATTAACCCGTTTGCTTTATCAACAGTTAAAACAGTGTCCTCAACAGTTAAACCTGTATCTGGGTTTGCAACCGGTGCATCATTTACAGCTGTAACTTCAATTTCTATTGTTGCAACATTTGTAGATATAACACCTACATCATCTTTAATAGAATAATTTACATCTGCATTACCATTGTAATTTAATTCTGGTGTAAATGTTACATCTCCGTCTAAATTTACTTGATAAACTCCTACTCCAACAATTGTTAATTCTCCAGAGCCTGCACTTGTGTTTCCTGCATTATTTGGGTCTATTAATAAAACTGTTGCAGAATTAATACCATTATCATCAATATCATTTCCGCCAACTGCAGAAACAGTAATTGGTGTATCTTCTAATGTAGTATTGTCTTCATCATTTATTGCTACCGGTGCATCATTTATTGGATTTACGGTAATATTTAATGTACTGTTATCAGAATTTGTACCATCTGTAATGGTGTATGTTATTTCTGGAACCGAACCATTAAAGTTAAGTGCAGGTGTAAACTCGTAACTACCATTAGGTTGAATTACTAAAGTACCTTCTGTTAAAGTTACTGGTGTTCCCGCATTATAACTATTACCTGATACTGAATATGTTTGTACAGTTAAAGTATTATTCTCAATATCGGTATCATTTGTTACTATTAATCCGTCTGCAGCAGTTACAGTTAAAGTAGTATCTTCATCTGTAGAACCTGTATCTGGGTTTGCAACTGGTGCATCATTTACAGCTGTAACTTCAATTTCTATTATTGCAATATTAGATACAACACCATCATTGTCTTTAATAGTATAGTTTACGTCTGCATTACCATTATAATTAGCAACTGGTGTAAAAGTTACGTCTCCTGTTGTTGCGTTAACTACATATGCACCAACACCTGTAATTGTTAATGATCCTGAACCAGAACTCGTTCTAGAGTTATCGTTTGGATCAATTAATATAACAGTTGTAATATCAATTGCATTATCATCTGTATCATTTCCACCTACTGTAGAAACTATAATTGTATTATCTTCTGTAGTTGTATTATTCTCATCATTTACAGCTACCGGTGGATCATTTACAGCAATTACATCTATATTTAATGTGCTATTTGCAGTATTTGTTCCATCAGTAATGGTGTATGTAACTTCTGGTACTGTACCATTAAAATCTGTTGCTGGTGTAAATATATATGAACCATTAGATTCAATAACTAAAGTACCTTCTGTAAATACAGCGGGATCACCAGCATTATAGTTGCCACCTGCAACCGTAAAGCTTTCTACTGATAAAGCATCGTTTTCTATGTCTGTATCATTGATTACTATTAATCCGTTTGCAGCAGTTACAGATAAAGCAGTGTCTTCGTTTGTAGAACCTGTATCTGGATTTGCAACTGGAGCATCATTTATTGCTGTAACTTCAATTTCTACAGTTGCAATGTTAGAGACTACTGCATCATTATCCTTAATAGTATAATTAATATCAGCAGTTCCATTATAGTTAGCAACAGGTGTAAAAGTTACATCCCCATCATTATCTACTAAATAAGTACCAACACCCACAATTGTTAATTCTCTTGTTGGGTTTTCACTAGTATTATTAGAATCGTTTGGATCTATTAGTATAACTGAAGTTGCATCTATGCCATTATCATCTGTATCATTAGTACCAATAGTTAAAATTGTAATTGCATTATCTTCATTTGTAACATTATTTTCATCATCTACTGCAACTGGTGCATCATTTACAGGATCAACAGTTATTGTTAAAGTTGCAGAAACTGTAGTTGTACCATCTGTAACATTATATGTTACAATTGGGTAAGCTCCATTAAAATCTTCTGCTGGTGTAAATAAGTAACCTCCATCAGATGTAATTGCAATTGATCCTTTACCAGGAACATTTGCTGTTTCTGTTGTTGCGTAAACATTACCTTCTACTTCAAATGTAGAAATTGATAATGGATTACCATCAACATCTAAATCATTAGATAGTAAACCATTAGGGGAAATACTAATTAGAGTGTCTTCTAATGTAGAATTAGTTTCTGATATTAAAACAGGAGCATCATTTACTGGTATTACATTAATTTCAATAACACCTGTATTAGATGATATTAAACCTTCGTTGTCTTTAATAGTATAATTGATATTTGCTAGTCCATTATAATTTAATACAGGGTCAAAGGTTACATCACCCGTTGTACCATCTACTGTATAAGTACCAATTCCAGAAACTGTTAAAGTTCCTGTAGCTTCACTTGTGTTAGTTGGATTAGTTGGATCGATTAAAATTATTGAAGTAGCATCTATTGAATTATCATCTATATCATTAGCAGCAATACTTACCGCAGTAATTGTAATTTCTATATCCTCTGGAGTCGAATTACCCTCATCATTTACCGCTATTGGCGCATCGTTTACTGGTGTTACATCTATATTTAAAGTACCATCTATAGTTGTTGTACCATCAAAAACAGTATAAGTAACTGTTGGGTAATTTCCATTAAAATCTTCTGCAGGAGTAAATGTATAACCACCATCTGCAGTTATTGAAATAGATCCTTTACCTACAATATTTGCTGTTTCTGTAGTGTTATAAGAAATACCTTCAATCTCAAATGCAGAGATTGATAATGCATCTCCATCTATATCATTATCATTATTTAATAAACCATTTACAGCATTTTTGGTAAATGCGGTATCTTCTAATGTTGTTTCGTTTTCTGATAAAACAACAGGATCGTCATTTAAATTATTAACTGTAATTGTTAAGGTACTATTTGCATTTGGTGTTGGTTGATTATCCGTTATTATATAGCTAATTACTGGGAATGTTCCTTCAAAATCTCCAAAAGGAGTAAATACATAACCACCGCCTGCATTAATTGTTATCTCACCAACATTTGTAATTGTTGCTGTTGCACCTGCATTATAAGTTACACCTTCTAAAATAAAACTAACAACAGTTAATGGATCTAAATTACCATCTGTATCATTAGCAATTAAACTTTTTGGATCGTTATCTGCAACCGTTATTGTTACAGCTTCATCTGTAGTATTTGTATCCGGATTTGCAACTGGAGGGAAAGCAGATTCTGGGACCGTTACAGAAACTACTGCTGTATCTGTTCCTCCATTTCCATCAGAAATTTGATATGTAAATGTATCTATACCGTTATTAAATCCTGCATTTGGAGTATAATCAATTGTTCCGTTTGCTAATACAGTTGCTACACCAAACCCTGGTGCAACGGTAATAGTAACTGTTAAAACATCTCCTGTATCTACATCAGAATCATTTGTTAATACAGGTATATTAACTAATGTTACAGGATCTGATGTTGCATTATCATCTGTTGCAATTGGATCGTCATTTACAGGATCTACAGTAATTATTAAAGTAGTATTCGCAGAGTTTTGGCCATCACTTGCTGTATAAGTTATTGTTGGTACGGTACCATTATAATCTTCAAACGGCGTAAATACATAACTACCATCTTCATTTATTCTAATATCTCCAACATTAGTAATTGTTGCAGTTCCTCCGTTTGTTGGATCTACTATAATTGTTTGACTCGCTACCGTAAATCTAATTACTTTTAAAGTATCTCCTGTATCAATATCAGAATCGTTTCCTAAAATCCCTGTTGCTGGAACTGTTAAAGTTACTCCTTCATTTGTCGAGTTCGTATCTGCAACAACTATTGGTGTATCATTTGCTGGTATTACTGTAATTACTAAATCTGCATTTACTGTTTCTATATTATCTGAAGCAGTATATGTAATTGTTGGGTAAGTTCCGTTAAAGTTATTAGTAGGTTCAAATGTATAACTACCGTCAGAATTTAAGGTGATGTCTCCTTCTGCAGGACTTGCAGTTTCACCAGCTAAATATGGTACTCCTTTTACAAAAAAGCGGGTAACAATTAAGTTACTATCAACATCAGAATCATTATTTAAGACTCCGTTAGCTGTACTTACCGTTAAATTTACATCTTCAGTTGTAGAATTTGCGTCATTTTGTGCAATTGGATTGTCATTTACAGAAACAACTGTTAGTGTTAATGTTGCTGTATCTGTTCCTCCATTACCATCTGAAATTATATAATCAACTACTGGGAATACCCCATTAAAGTCTTGAGCAGGCGTAAACGTATATCCACCATCAGAACTAATACTTATTATTCCGTCAGTTACAGTTGCAGTCTGACCAGCATTATATTCTATACCTCCAACTGTAAATTTAGTAATTGATAAACCATCATTTTCAGTATCTGTATCGTTATCAATTAAACCATCTCCCGAACCAGAAACTACTGTTATAGCTACATCTTCATTTGTTGTATTCGAATCATTATTAGCTATAGGAGCATCATTTTCTGCAGTAACTGTAATTGTTAATGTAGCAGTTTCTGTATTATTTGAATCTTCTGCCGTATAGGTTATTACTGGAAAAATTCCATTAAAATCTTGGGCTGGTGTAAATACATAACTACCATCTGCATTTATTGTTAATTTTCCTTCTGTTATATCTGCTTCTGTACCTGCATTATAATTTGTACTACCAATAGTAAATTGTGTTACTGTTAATGTTTCGTTTTCAACATCAGTATCATTATCATCTAAAACACCATTTGCTTTTGTTACAGTTAAAGGTGTATCTTCTGTTGTTGTATTTACATCATCTACTAAATCTGGTGCATCATTTATTGGTCTAACTTCAATATTTAAAGTTGAGTTTACAGTTGTTGTATCATCACTTACTGTATAGGTAATTGTTGGTACATTTCCATTGTAATGTATAACCGGAATAAACGTGTAACTTCCATCAGCATTTATAGTAATATCTCCAACATTAGTAATTGTTGTTGTACCACCAGTTGTTGGGTCTACAGTAATTGTTTGACCGTTTACTTTAAATTCTGTTATTGTTAATGAATCTCCAACATCAATATCTGAATCATTAGATAAAAGACCGCCATTTGCATCGATCGTTAATGTATTATCTTCATCAATTATTTTTACATCTGCAACTAAATTTGGTGCATCATTTGTTGGTGTAACTTCTATATCTAAAGTACTTGTTGCTGCTAAATTACCATCTGAAATAGTATATGTAATTGTTGGTACGTTACCTGTATAATCATCTGCAGGATCAAAAGTAAATGTACCATCTGCTTTTATATTTAAAACACCTTCTGTTAGCGTAAGATTTTGACCTACAGTTGCTGAGTTAGATCCAACATTATATGCTATTACAGTAATTGTATCTGCATCAACATCAGAATCATTATCTAAAATTCCATTTGCAATTACATTAACATTTAATAAAGTGTCTTCTGGAGTTGTTGCTGTGTCTGGGGTTGCAACTGGTCTATCATTTACAGCATCAATAGTAATTACTTGGTTTGCTGTTGCAGTAGCTCCATTTCCATCAGAAATTGTATAAGGAAAAGTTACTGTACCATTAAAATCGTCATTAGGTGTAAATGTAATTTCACCTGCTGCACTATAATTTACTATACCATTAGGAACTGTTATTGTTTCTGCGGTTCCTAAAACTACTGGTTCTCCATTAATTTTTGTAATTGTTAAAGTATCACCGTCAGAATCACTATCAGCGGTTCCTTTTGTTAAAGGAGTTAAAGTGATTGCAGTATCTTCATTAGTTGTGTATTGATCTTCTACGGCAACTGGGAAATCGTTAACAGCGTTTACTTCAATTACTTGATTTGCTGTTGCCAACCCTCCATTTCCATCAGAAATTTCATAAGGGAAAGTTACTGTACCGTTAAAGTTTGTTGCTGGTGTAAAAGTAATTGCACCTGCTGCACTATAATTAACGGTTCCGTTTGCAACTGTTATTGTTTCTGCGGTTCCTAAAACAACTGGTTCTCCGTTAATTTCTGAAACAACTATTGTATCATTATCTACATCACTATCTGCAGTTCCTGTAGTTAATGGTGCTAAAGTTAATGGCGTATCTTCATTTATTGAATATGAATCTGTAACAGCTATTGGATTATCATTTACAGCAGTTACTGTAATTTCTTGATCTGCTGTATCTACACCACCTTTTCCATCAGAAATTTCATAAGAAAATGTTTCTAATCCATTAAAATCTTGACTTGGAGTAAAAGTTACAACACCTGTTGCACTGTAATTTACTGTTCCGTTTGGTGTCGTAATTGTTTCTGCGGTTCCTAAAACCACTGTTTCACCATTAATCTTTGAAATAACTAATGCATCATTATCTAAATCTGTATCTGCCAATAAAGGAGTTAATGTTACTGTTGTATCCTCATTTGTTGTGTAAATATCTTTTACTGCAACTGGATCATCATTTACAGGATTAACTGTAATTTCTTGATTTGCTATTGCTGTTCCACCATTTCCATCAGAAATTTCATAAGGGAAAGTTACAGTACCATTAAAGTTTGTATTTGGTGAGAAAGTAACTACACCTGTTGCACTATAATTTACTGTTCCGTTTGGTACAGCAATTGCTTCTGCAGTACCTAAAACAACTGGCTCTCCATTAATTTCTGATATAACTATTGTATCTCCGTCTACATCACTATCTGCAACTCCATTAGTTAAAGGTGTTAATGTTACTGACGTTTCTTCATTTGTAGAATACGTATCTGTTACAGCAACAGGATTATCATTTATAGGATTAACAGTAATATCTAAATCTCCTTCATCTGTTAAATTTCCATTATCCTCTAAAACATAAGTAATTGTAGGTACATTCCCTTCAAAATCTTGAACTGGAGAAAAAGTATAACTACCATTTGCATTTATTGTAATATCTCCTACATTATTAATGGTGGTTGTACCTCCATTTGTTGGATCTACTGTAATTGTTTGCCCATCAACTTTAAATTCTTGAATTGTTAATGAAGCTTTATCCTCATCTGTATCATTGTTAATAAGTCCATTAGCTGCTGTAACTGTTAACACAGTATCTTCATCAACAGATTTTGTATCATCAGTTGCTATTGGTAAATCATTCACAGCGTTTACAATAATTGTAATTGTTGCTTCATCAGTTTCTCCATTTCCATCAGAAATTTGATAAGGAAAAGTTACTGTACCATTATAATCTATACTTGGTGTAAAAGAAATTACACCAGTTGCGCTATAATTTACGATTCCATTAGGTACTACAATTGTTTCTGCCGTTCCTAAAACAACTGGTTCTCCATTAATTTCTGATACAACTATTGTATCTCCATCAATATCACTATCTGCTGTTCCTGTAGTTAATGGCGTTATTGTTACTAAAGTATCTTCATCTGTTGTAAAACTATCGTCTTCTGCTTTTGGAGCATCATTTTTTGCTTCAACAGTAACAGTAACTGTTCCTGTAGAAGTTGTTCCGTCTGCATCTGTAATTGTATAGGTAAAACTATCAGTTCCATTAAAATCAGCATTAGGAATGTATTCAAAAACACCATCGCTTACTTCTGTTACTGTACCATTTGTTGGTGCAGTATCTGTAGATTCTATTGAGTAATTATCTGCATCACCACCGTCTCCGCCAATACTATCATTGGTAGAAACTGTTACTTGATTTGACACTCCTGCAATACTATCTTCATCAACTGTTAACGCATCATCAACTGCTGTTGGTGCATCATCAACTGAATTTACTGTTACAGTTACTGTTGCTGTTGCGGTATCGCCATCTGCATCTGTAATTGTATACGTAAAACTATCAGTACCATTAAAATCAGCATTAGGGATGTATTCAAAAACACCATCGCTTACTTCTGTTACTGTACCATTTGTTGGTGTAGTATCTGTAGATTCTATTGAGTAATTATCTGCATCACCACCGTCTCCGCCAATACTATCATTGGTTGAAACTGTTACTTGATTTGAAACTCCTGCAACACTATCTTCATCAACTGTTAATGCATCATCAGTTGCTGTTGGTACATCATTTACTGAATTTACTGTTACAGTTACTGTTGCTGTTGCGGTGTCTCCATCTGCATCTGTAATTGTATAGGTAAAACTATCGGTTCCATTAAA
>CAJQQH010000187.1 GCA_905480405.1 uncultured Polaribacter sp.
TCATTTTTAAAAACCTCAGATTTATCTCCTTGCTTTTTAATGACAATTGCTTTAAAATAAACAGTTTGTCCTGGTCTATAAATACTTCTATCTGTAAAAATAAAGGGTTTAATACTTATGTTTTCTTTTTCACTATTGCTATAATTTCTATTTTGATAAAGATAAAAATCACCAAAAACAGCAGAGTCGTTTTTTGTTTTTACAGTAATCTTTACATTATTATAGCTGTTTTTACTTTTAAAAGAAGCAAATCCATTTTTATTTGTAACAAGGTTTTTATTTATAGATCTATTATATTTGTTTAGATGACTGTTTTTAATATGAATAGAAGCATTTTTAATTGGTTTACCTGTAAATCTATCTACAATTTGATAAAGATGCTCTCCTTCAAAATTACTTTCAATAATCGTTAAATTTGTAGATTGAATAGACGAAGTTCCATAAATAGAGTTTTCTTTTAGATCTTTAGTTTCGGAAGCAATTATAAGATATCTTCCATTTTTAAATTTAGGAACTATAACTTCTGTAGTGTGTTCTAAATAATCTTGTTCATTTCTTAGTTGATGTTCCCAGTTATTTGCAATTTCTAGCTTATTTATAAATGCTATTCTATCTTCAAATTTATAAAGTTTGTTAAAGTTTTCTTGTTGTTTTTCGCTGATTTTGTAGGTAGAAAAAAACAACTTATCAACGTTTTTGTATGTAATTAATACTCTTGAGTTTTTGTTGATTGGTATAAATTTCTCAGCTTCAATTATTAATGTTTTTTGTTTAATTTGAGATTTTAAAATGTTACATTTTTTTGCACCTAAACTTTTAGGAAATCGCTTTATAACATTATTACAAATTTTTAAAGCTTCTTTATTGTTAGCATCACTTTTATATGTTCTTGCAATTTCAAAAGCATACAAGCCATTTGCTTCATGATTTTTAATTTCTTTTTGAGCAGCTTCTAAATTTGAAAATAAGATTGCTTCTTTGTTTTTAAAAGTAGCATGCTGTTTTACAAATTGTAAACGTTGAATATCGATTTCTGCAAGTGCATTTTTATTACCTTCTGTGCTATGAAAACAAATCAGTTTTTGATAAATTTTTAACGCATTTAATTGCAAAGACAAACTGTCTTTAGAAGAAATGTTTAAGTTTGAAAAAGTATCTACATCACCAAAAAAAATAGGGCTATCAATAGTAAATTTATAAGAAGGTCTTGTAATAGCGTTTTCTGAAGATTTATAAAATTGCAAAGAGTTGTTAGTTAAAAAATCAAACAAGGTTGGTCTAAATATTTTAGACTTTTTGTTAATTTGTAGAATATCAGAAAAGTCACCAATTTGTATTTTTTGAAGCTTATTAGAATTCTCTAAAGAAACATCAAAATAAGTATGTATTTCTTTAAAAAGTGTGTTTAAATCCCAAGTTCTAAAATCGTTTTCATCTACTTTATTCGTTGTTTTTGTTCTATTATAAAATTTATATCTGTTGTTTGTGTAATAGTTCCAATACAAATTGGCTAATATATTTTGGAGTACGTTTTTAGTAGGGAAAGAACTTTTTGAAATATGCTTCTTAAAGTTATTTATCACCTTTAATAGAGCATCTTCCTCTAAGGTTAATGTAAATTTACTTTGATAAAATAATGATTTGATTACTTGAGGAGAATTATTTTCTGTTTCCGCTTTTGCGTAAATTTTATCAACAATTTTTAAAGCTGATTTTGGTAAATTATCAACCTCAAATTTTTCTACTTCTAACCAAAGGTTGTTATAGTTTTTTTGAGCTTTTATTGTTGATGAGAATAATGTAATCATAAATATTAATAGCGTAATTTTTTTCATGTTGTAACCTTTAGTTTCAATCAAAAGTCTTTTATTTCATATAAAAATACAACTCATAATTAGTTTCTTACATCAAAACTCAAGTAAAACTACTTTTTGAATGAGTTTCACTCTGTTTTTTTATTGAAATGTAAGAAGCTTTTGTATTTTTACTTTTTAAATTTTTCTTGATGAACATACATTTTATTGCCATTGGTGGAAGTGCCATGCACAACTTAGCAATTGCATTACACCAAAAAGGATACCAAGTTTCTGGAAGTGATGACACAATCCATGACCCATCTAAATCTAGATTAGAAAAATATGGGCAGTTACCAAGTGAATTTGGTTGGTTCCCAGAGAAAATTTCGTCAGAGTTAGATGTTATTATCTTAGGAATGCATGCGAAAAAAGATAATTCAGAATTGTTAAAAGCACAAGAATTAGGTTTGAAAATTTACTCTTACCCAGAGTTTTTATATGAGCAATCTAAAGACAAAACACGTGTTGTAATTGGCGGTTCTCATGGTAAAACTACAGTTACTTCTATGATTTTACATGTATTAAATTATCATGATAAAAAAGTAGATTATATGGTTGGTGCACAATTAGATGGTTTTGAAACGATGGTGCATCTAACAAAAGAAAACGATTTTATTGTTTTAGAAGGTGATGAGTATTTGAGTTCACCAATTGATATGCGCCCTAAATTTCATTTGTACAAACCTAATATTGCTTTGTTAAGTGGTATTGCTTGGGATCATATTAATGTTTTTCCAACTTTTGAAAATTACAAAGAACAGTTTTCAATTTTCACTGATTCTATGATTAATGGTGGAAGTATG
>CAJQQH010000188.1 GCA_905480405.1 uncultured Polaribacter sp.
GAATTCGACCTTAAAGAAGGTAGAAAAGGTTTAAATGCAGTAGACGTTAGAGTAATCTAATTCTATTCTTAAATTTTTACAACATAAAAGATCGTCTAAATAATTTTAGACGGTTTTTTTTTGCCTTATTTTTGCAAAAACATTTATCAATAATGAAAAGCAAGTTTCCGAAAATAGTACAAATTTCAATTATATCTGTCTATTTAATTTTTTTAGCTGGCTCTGTAGTTAGAATGACAGGATCTGGAATGGGTTGTCCTGATTGGCCTAAATGTTTTGGTTATTACATTCCGCCAACTTCTGAAGAACAAATTACATGGAAACCAAATACAGAATTTAAAAAAGGCTTTATTATTATTAAAGACGAAGTTTTATTTGTTGCAGACAAAGACATTAAAACCTTATCGTCTTTTAAAGCTACTAATTGGCTAAAATATACAAAACACGACTACGCTAAATTTAACAAATACCACACCTGGACAGAGTACATAAATAGGCTAGCCTCTGTTTTATCTGGTTTTGTTTTCTTATTTCTTCTATACGGAGCTATCAAATTTTGGAAAACAGATAAACGAATACCCTACCTAGCTTTTGCGGCTTTCTTTTTAATGATGGTTGAAGCTGCTATGGGAAAAATGGTTGTTGATACAAATTTAAAACCAGGAATGATTACCATTCATATGATTCTTGGCTTAGTTATTATAGCACTTTTACTTCAACTAAAATTTATAGTCTCTGTTGATAAAAAGAAATATAACTACAATACAATCTTTAATAAACTTTTAATTATTTCTGTAATTTTTTCATTGATACAAATTGCTTTAGGTACTCAAGTAAGGCAATTTATAGACGAGCAAGTAAAACAATTGGGCTTCGAAAACAAAAACTACAGCTTAATGGATCCTAGTTTTAAGTTTTACTTTCATAGATCTTTTACCATTGCTATAGTACTTGTAAACTTCGGATTATTTTACATCAACCAAATTAAAAAATTAGGTTATAAATTAGTCAATTGGATTGTATTCTTAATTTTTCTTGAAACATTAACTGGTATATTAATGTACTATGCAGAATTCCCCTTAGGAACACAAGCGATACATTTATTAGCGGGAGCAATATTATTTGGATTACAATTTTACTTATGGATACAAAGCAGAAAAACAGTTAGCAGTTAGCAGTTAGCAGTTAGCAGTTAGCAGTTAGCAGTTAGCAGTTAGCAAAAATAAATAATCTGTCACTTCAAGCCTTTGAATCTTACTTATGGATGAGCGTTTACCCAAACTTCTCCATCAGAAAAGTATTCTTTTTTCCAAATAGGAACCGTTTGCTTTAAAGTATCTATAGCAAACTCACAGGCTTCAAAAGCTGCTTTTCTATGCTTAGAAGATACTGTAATTATCACAGGAACATCACGAATCTGCAGCATACCTTCTGCATGATGAATGGCAATTTTTTTAATATCAAATTTTTCTAAAGCCAAATTTGCAATTTTTTGCATTTCCTTAATCGCCATTGGTTTGTAGGTAGAAAAATCTAACTGCTTAACCTCTTTTCCTTGAGTATCATTTCTTACCGTACCTACAAATACAGAAATTCCGCCACAAGAATCATCTTCTACAAAACTATAGCATTCTTGTAAGTTTAATTTTTCCGAAGTTATTTTAATAGAAGTTCTTTGCATACATCAGCAAAAATAATAATTCATAATGTATCTTTGCTATCAAATTTTTAATACTTCACAAAAATGAAAAGTATCTTTAGAATTGTTAGTCTTTTAGAAGGAGTTTCTTACCTACTTTTATTGTTTATTGCAACTCCTATTAAACATTTTCAGGGTGATGCTTCTTATGTAAAAATGTTAGGGATGCCTCATGGAATTCTTTTTATGCTCTATGTTGTTATAGCAATTGTAATTAAAAAAGAAATGAATTGGGACAATAAAACATTAGCAATTGTTCTTGTTGCATCTATTTTACCTTTTGGTACTTTTTATATTGATAAAAAATATTTACGTTAATTAACTTTAATCAAATAAAAAAAGAAGAATCCTATATTCTTACTTTTAACCACCACTAACTGGCGGAATAACAGCAACCACATCACGCTCATTTAAAACAGTAGCATCAGTTGCGTATTCTTCATTAACAGCAATTGCATAAGAATCTATATTTTCTAATTGAGAATATACTTTTTTCAACACCTCTTTAAAATCTTTAATTGATGTTTTTTCATTAATATCAATATCTAATTGTGAAGCCCCAATTAAATCTGTTGTAATCCCAAAAAAAAGTGTTTTTATTTTCATCTTTTACAAATATAAAAAGTATTAACCTAAAAACTCAACTTAAATAGAAATCCATCATTTTTAATTCCGGCATTAAAAGATTTTACATAATCTACTCGTAGAAAACGCCATTTACCAAATCCAATATTATCTAATCCTATAGAATATTCAGTATATGGATTTTTATCAGCCATTAATAAAGTTTTTGCACCACCAACTAAATGGAAATTCAATTTATTTACTAAAGGAATTTTACCTAAAATAGATCCTTTAAAATTATGTTCTACATGTGCTTCTGCATATTTATCATTGGTATAAAACTTATAATAATCCATCAAACCAAAACTACTTAAAGCATTGCCAGTTCCATAATTTAATTGATTTCCATTAACTTGTAAATTATCCATAAAAGCAATATTCTTCTTTTCCAAAAACAAACCACCTCTTATATTATATGAAAATCTCCCATAATTTCCAGCATTAATATCTTGTCTTAAACTAGCTACAAACACATCAGAATTAAATTCAGAACTTGAAGCCCCAAAAGTTTTTCTGTACTGTACATTTAATGTTGGATATTTATCATTTCCTAGATTTTCTTTTCTATCTGGATAAGACAAGTATTTTTGATTAAAAACAAAAGTAGCACCTACTTTTAATGTTGCAATTTTATGCTCAGTAAAAGCCGCGTTAACATAATCGCTAGTATTTAGAGGATTATTAGACGTGTAAGGTTCGTTTTTACTTTGTCTTGCAAAAGAATAGTTACTAGTATTAAAAAGTGGTTTTCTATTCGCATATTCTAATGACGATGAAAAATAAATTCCGTTTTTAACTTCTTCAGAATAACCAACTTTTGCAAATTCTTTTTCATATAACTTCATATAATTCTCTCTACTAATCAAAGAGCGAACCATGTTATCTAATTTTGATATTGGTTGTCTCTCGTTAAATTGAGCTGTTTTTACACCACCAGAAATAGACAATCTGGGTCTAGAAATGTTATTCCATTTTTTATTAAAAAAGAAAGTTGGTCTTGCTTTTTTTTCTGAAAAGCCATAATTAACATTAACACCTGCATTCCACCACTTTCCTTTTTCATTTAAACTTTTAAAATAACTAGCTCCTATAGATGTATTTAAACCTTGTACCGTATTAAAACCTAAGTCACTAAGTAAACCATTATAAGATAAAGACCATTTTTCGTAAGAATTTCTATACGTATATCCTGTAATAGGAGAAAGTAAGCTTAGTTTATTCTGTTTCTTATTTACAGAATCTAAATATTTTTTAGATTTACGCACAACTTTAATACTATCTTTTACCACATAATCATTAACTTCTTCTTTTGTTAATGGAACTGGTCTTAAAGAACTCCAATAAGAAGAATCTTTTTCTGTTGCCTGTTTTGCAAAAGTTAATACCTCATTTGTAAATGTTGCTTCTGTAAATTTTGGTGTAAAATTATAATTAGAAAAAGCTGCAGAAAAACGGCCATCAAACTTAAAACCAAATGCATTTACTTTAAAATCTATACTCTGGTTAACTAAAACCCAAGCATCATTTTCTTCTGAATAACTATAATTCTGTTTCAACTTTAAAACATCTACCACAGGAATATTTACTTGCGCACCTGTAACAGAAACATCTGCTCCATACAAAGCCCAATCGTCTTCAACAATATATAAAGAACCGTTAAAAACTCGACCATTTTTACGCTTTGGAATTAATTTTATTTTATTAATAAGCTTCTTGTTTTCGTCATAAAAAGTACCTTCTAATTTAAATTTGTAGTAACTAAAAGCATTTGAAGAAATTGGCGAAACCAAATCGTTCCCAAACTCTACACTATTATCATAAAAATTGATATTTGCATCTTCTGCCCTATTAAAACTAATACCATTATCACGACCACTAACTTTAGAAGCAATAATATTTTCTTTAAACTTTTTTGGTTTTTTCTGAAATTTAATATCAGAAACTGTTTCAGAGAGGTAAATAATACCGCTTCTAGTAGAGTCTAAACCTCCACCAAAATCGCCCATAGTTTGACCTAAAAATTTTTCTGGCGCGTCTTTAATTCTATACAAACCTCTAGAATAAAAACTTGCAGTGTATTGCGCAAATTTATCTGTATTCTTATCTTTATTAGCAATTACATTTCTAATAATTTCATTTGCAGGATTATCTTTTGTAGAAATAGAAATACCGCTTAATTGTACACTTTCCTCCTCTAAAATTACATTTAATTCAAAAGGAAAAGAAGTAATATTTACTTCTTTTTTTACGGTTTTAAAGCCTAAAAACTGAAAAACAATTATATATTTCCCTTTCTTTTTTAACGACAACACATAATCTCCATTATCATTAGAAGTTGTACCTGTAATTGTTTTATTTAGAAAAACCCCAACAAATGGAAGTGGGTTTTTATTCACGTCTGTAATCTTACCTTTTACTTGCGCAAAAAAAGTTGTCGAAACAAAAAGAAAAAGTAGAAAAGTAATTTTTTTCATAGTTTGGTTTTAGTTGAAAATGTAAAGCTAAAGTTTATGTTACAATCAAATGTTTAATATTTGTTAAAGCAATTATAATTTGTTCTTAATTCTTAAGACGATATAAAAAGATTAAAAGTTGCCTAATCAACTTATAAAAGTCAAAAATATTTATAATGTATCAAAAATAAAGCCATAAAACAGATTTTTATGTAATACTAACAATTGATAAAAAATACATAAAAAAACTTTAATAACCATTAAAAAAATCAATTCGTAAAAGATTAGTAATCTTCGTTTTCTCTTTAACTGAAAAGCATATATTTGTATGCTTAAACAAGCAAAAAATATTTTATGAGCGATTCTAGAAAAAGACATGAAGCCCTTTTGTATCACGCAAAACCAAAACCTGGAAAAATTGAAGTTATACCTACAAAAAAGTATGCAACACAACACGATTTAGCACTTGCTTATTCTCCAGGAGTGGCAGAACCTTGTTTAGAAATCGCAAAAGATAAAAATAACGCATATAAATATACAGCCAAAGGAAACTTAGTTGCTGTTATTTCTAATGGAACAGCTGTTTTAGGCTTAGGAGATATTGGACCTGAAGCCTCTAAACCAGTAATGGAAGGTAAAGGTTTGCTATTTAAAATATTTGCAGATATTGATGTCTTTGACATTGAAGTAGATGCTACAGATGTTGATAAATTTGTAGAAACTGTAAAAGCCATAGCTCCTACTTTTGGAGGTATTAATTTAGAAGATATTAAAGCGCCTGAAGCTTTTGAAATAGAAAGAAGACTAAAAGAAGAGTTAGATATTCCTGTTATGCATGATGACCAACATGGAACTGCTATTATCTCTGCTGCAGCTTTAAAAAATGCTATTGAAATTACAAAGAAAGACATTTCTAAAGTAAGTATTGTTGTAAATGGCGCAGGTGCAGCTGCAATTTCTTGTACTCGTTTGTATTTAAAATTAGGTGCAAAATTAGAAAATATTGTAATGTGTGATAGCAAAGGTGTTATCAGAAAAGATAGAGGTAATTTAACTTCTCAAAAAGCAGAATTTGCTACAGATAAGGATTTAAATACCCTTGATGAAGCTATGCAAGATTCTGATGTTTTTATTGGCCTTTCTATGGGTAATGTAGTTACACCAGAAATGCTTTTATCTATGTCTAAAGATCCTATTGTATTTGCAATGGCGAATCCTACTCCAGAAATAGATTACGACTTAGCAATTGCTACTAGAGACGATATTATAATGGCTACAGGTAGATCTGACCATTCTAACCAAGTAAACAACGTACTAGGATTTCCTTTTATTTTTAGAGGAGCATTAGATGTTAGAGCAACTAAAATTAATGAAGAAATGAAATTAGCTGCTGTGCATGCATTAGCTGATTTAGCAAAAAGATCTGTACCAGAACAAGTAAATATTGTTTATGATGAAGTAAGCTTATCTTTTGGTAGAGAATATATTATTCCTAAACCTTTTGATCCAAGATTAATTTATGAAATTCCACCAGCTATTGCAAAAGCAGCAATGGATTCTGGTGTTGCTCTAGAACCAATTACAGATTGGGAAAAGTATAGAGAAGAATTAATGGATAGATCTGGCTCTGGAAGCAAAGAAATAAGAATGATTCATAACCGTGCAAAAAGCAATAAAAAACGTATCGTTTTTGCCGAAGCAGACCATTTAGATGTATTAAAAGCAGCACAAAGAGTACATGATGAAGGACTTGGATTACCTATTTTATTAGGTAGAAAAGAGTTGATTATGGAATTAAAAGAGGAGATTGGTTTTACAGCTGATGTACCAATTCTTGATCCAAAAACAGATGAAGAAAACCAACGTAGAAATCGTTTTGGAGATGCTTATTGGAAAAGTAGACAACGAAAAGGAAGAACATTATCCGAAGCAAAAAAATTAATGCGAGAGCGTAATTATTTTGGCGCGATGATGGTAAACGAAAACGAGGCAGATGCTTTAATTACCGGTTACTCCAGACCTTATCCAAGTGTATTAAAACCAATATTAGAACTAGTTAAAAAAGACAAAGGCATTACCAAAGTTGCTGCTTGTAATTTAATGTTAACAAAACAAGGTCCATTATTTTTAGCTGATACAACGATTAATATAAATCCGTCGGCTAAAGATTTAGTAAAAATCACACAGATGACTTCTAATTTGGTGAAAATGTTTGGTATGAAGCCAAATGTTGCCATGTTATCTTTTTCTAACTTTGGATCTATCAGTACAGAAACTTCAAATAAGATTAAAGAAGCTGTTTCTTATATTCATCGTCATTTTCCTAATGCAGTAGTTGATGGAGAAATTCAAGCAGATTTTGCGTTAAACCCAGAAATGTTAGCAAAAGAATTTCCTTTTTCTAAATTAAATGGAAAAAAAGTAAATGTTTTAATTTTTCCTAATTTAGAATCTGCAAATATTACATACAAATTACTAAAACAAGTTAACAAAGCCGAATCTATTGGACCTGTTATACTTGGATTAAGTAAAGCTGTACATGTTTTACAATTAGGCGCAAGTGTAGATGAAATGGTAAATATGGCCGCTTTAGCTTGCTTAGATGCTCAACAAAAGGAAAAGAATAAATAATTTATTACATTAGAGCCCAGAAAAAAATTATGATTACACAAGTTAGAGGAAGATTGGTAGAAAAAAGTCCAACAGAAGTTGTTGTAGATTGTAATGGAGTTGGCTACCTATTACATATTTCTTTAAACACTTTCTCTAGCTTACCTGCAGATGAAAATGTAATTTTATATACACACCTATCTATTAGAGAAGATGCTCACACACTTTTTGGTTTTATAAATAAAACAGAAAGAGAAGTTTTTAAATTATTGATATCTGTTTCTGGTGTAGGGCCAAGTATTGCAAGAACGATGTGTTCTTCTATGACATCAGAAGAAATACAAAATGCAATTGCTTCAGAAAACGTACCTTTAATACAATCTGTAAAAGGTATTGGAGCAAAAACAGCACAGAGAGTAATTGTAGATTTAAAAGATAAAATTTTAAAAACCTTTGATATTGATGAAGTTTCTATTGGTACAAGCAATACTAATAAAGATGAAGCGTTATCTGCTTTAGAAGTTTTAGGTTTTCAAAGAAAACAATCTGACAAAATTGTTAATGCTATTGTTAAAGAAAACAAAGATGCTTCTGTAGAGAAAATCATTAAATTAGCCTTAAAAAACCTATAATCAATTGATTAGATTATTAAAAAACATATTTTTATTAGTCCTTTTTACTTTTACAGTAAACTTATCTTCTTATGCACAAACTAATAAAAGCAAAGACACTTTAGGTGTAAAAAAAGACACAATAAAACTTAGATACAACTTTGATCATTCTCAAAAAGGCGGACTCTTTCTAGATGATTTAGCAAAAAAAGAAGTTATCTTCGATAAGGAGTTAAACATGTACGTTATCATTGAAAAAATTGGTAACTATTACACAAAGAACCCTATCTTTTTAACAGAAAAAATGTACCAACAATATCTTTTAAAAAGAGATATGACGGAATATTTTAAAGCGAAAGTAAGCGCTACAAATAGCAAGAAAAAAGGATCTCTAGCTGCACAAAAAGATTTATTACCTACTTACTACGTAAATTCAAAATTTTTCGAATCTATTTTTGGAGGAAACACCGTAAAGGTAACACCAACAGGAAGTCTAAACCTTAAACTTGGTTTCATTTATCAGAATACAGATAATCCTCAAATATCAGAAGAGAATAGAAGTAGTTTTACTTTTGATTTTGACCAACAAATTAACGCTAGTTTACGTGCAAAAGTTGGTGAACGTTTAGAGTTTACTGCAAATTACGACACACAAGCAAGTTTCGATTTTCAAAACTTGGTAAAAATAGATTATACACCAACAGAAGACGATATTTT
This sequence comes from uncultured Polaribacter sp., assembly GCA_905480405.1. Lineage (GTDB taxonomy): Bacteria > Bacteroidota > Bacteroidia > Flavobacteriales > Flavobacteriaceae > Polaribacter. The sequence continues at coordinate 8,715 of CAJQQH010000188.1, forward strand.
ACAAGGTATTGAAGCTGGTAATGTAGAAATGCCTATTAAAAATTCTTTAATAAATGGAGCACAAAGTTTATTTGGTGTAAAGACAAAATTAAAGTTTGGTAACACAAACGTAACAGCTGTTTTCTCTCAACAAAATTCTGAAAGTAAAACAATTGTTGCAGAAGCAGGTGCAACTATACAATCTTTTGAGCTTAGAACAACAGACTATGACAATGATAGGCACTTTTTCTTATCTCAATTTTTTATAGATAATTATGCAAATTCTCTTAAAAACTATCCTTTAATTAGTAGTCAGGTAAATATAACAAGAATTGAAGTTTGGGTTACTAACAGAAACGCAAGTACAGAAGATTTTAGAAGTATTGTGGCATTTGCAGATATTGGAGAATCTAACAATACCAACTCAACATATAAAAATTTAGTTGATGATAACGGAACTGTAATAAATACAAACCCAGTTAGTATAAATACTAACGGACAAACATTAAACTTACCTCAAAACAACTCTAACAATATATATGACACAAATGTTTTAGCTGGTATTAGAGATGTTTCTACTGTAGACAATACTTTAAATGGTACTTTTCAAATGGAACAAGGAACAGATTATTCTATCCTTGAAAATGCAAGAAAATTAGATATAAATGAGTTCACATTAAATGCTCAATTGGGATATATTTCTTTAAACAGAAGACTAAATGATGGTGAAGTTTTAGCGGTTTCATATGAATATACAGTTGCAGGATCTGTTAACGGAACTACAGAGAAATCTTTTAAAGTTGGAGAATTTTCTAATGATGGTGTGCAGGCTCCAGAAAACTTAGCTGTAAAATTATTACGCTCAGAAATATTAAAAACAACTAGAGAAAACACAACTACAAACCAAGTTGAATCTTTTCCTACTTGGCGTTTAATGATGAAAAACGTTTATGCTTTAGGTGCTTACCCGTTAACTCAAGATGGTTTTCGTTTCGAAATTCAATATAGAGATGATCAAACAGGTATCTCTTCTAATGTTTTACAAAATGCTTTAACTGCAGATATCCCAAACACTCCTTTAATACAGGTACTAAATTTAGATCAATTAGACCAAAGTCAGTTTAGAAATGCAGATGGTTTCTTTGATTATGTAGAAGGAATTACTGTAAACTCTGAAAACGGATATGTTATTTTCCCAGATCCAGAACCTTTTGGAAATGGTTTAGAAAAAAAACTAACCAACGTTGCAGATGAAACTTATCTTTTTAAAGATTTATATTTAAACACAAAAGTTAACATTCAAAATAACTTTCAAGATAAAGACAAATTCTTTTTAAAAGGATATTTTAAATCAGAAAATTCTGGAGGAATCTCTATCGGAGCATTTAACGTTCCTAGAGGCTCTGTAAATGTAACTGCTGGTGGACGCCAATTAGTAGAAGGTGTAGATTATGTTGTAGACTATCAATTAGGAAAAGTGCAAATTATCGATCCAGGTTTACAAGCATCTGGTACTCCAATAAACGTATCAACAGAAAACAATGCCGTATTTAATCAACAAAGAAAAACCTTTATGGGTATTGATGTTGAACATAAATTTTCTGATGAATTAGTAGTTGGAGCAACTATTTTAAATATTAATGAAAGACCAATTACACCCAAAGTTAATTTTGGAGCAGAACCTATAGATAATACCATGTTTGGTGTAAACATAGATTATGCTACAGAAGTACCTTACTTTACAAAACTAGCAAACAAACTACCTTTTGTAGACACAGATGTACCATCTAATCTATCTGTAAGAGCAGATATGGCTTATTTATTACCAGGAACACCAAGTGGAATAGATGTTGCAGGTGCAGCAACTTCTTATATAGATGATTTTGAAGCCTCTCAAATACCAATTAGCTTATTATCGCCTTTAGATTGGTATGAAGCAAGTACACCTCGTTATGAAATAAACGATAAGTTTAATGGAAAAAACAACGATTTAACTTATAATGATAAAAGAGGTAAGTTAGCTTGGTATAGTATAGATCAAATTTTTTACGGTATAGGTCAAACACCTGCTAGTATTGATGCAGAAGAATTATCTAGAGCAGAAACAAGACAAATAAATTACAGAGAGTTATTTCCTAATGTGCAATTAGATATAACACAAAACTCTTTGGTTAGAACCTTAGATTTAGCTTATTTCCCTGAGGAAAGAGGTTCGTATAACTTTAACCAAAATGCAAGTAATATTGATGGAACTGTAAAATTACCAGACCCTGAAACAAATTGGGGTGGAATTATGCGTCCATTAACTACAAATAATTTTGACCAAGCAAATGTTGAGTATATACAATTTTGGATCATGGATCCTTATCAAAATTATTCACTTACAACTAAAGAAGGTTTACCTGCTGGTGTAGATCCTACCAACTTATCTAATCAAGTTGGAGATTTATACATTAATTTAGGAAATATTTCTGAAGATATCGTAAAGGATAATCGTAAAATGTTCGAAAACGGTTTACCAGAAGATGGTTTAAAAGTTAATGGTGCAAATGTAAACAGAACAACTTGGGGAGATGTACCAAGAAATCCATCAATTATTTATGCTTTTAGTGAAGAAGATGAAGCTAGAACAAATCAAGATGTTGGTTTTGACGGTTTAAATGATGTTGATGAAAAGGCTTTAGCTAATATTGGTTTTTATAGTAGCTTAGAAGATCCTGCAGCAGATAATTTTCAGTTCTTTAGAGGTGCGCAACTAGATGCAAATGATGCATCCATTGTAAAAAGATATAAAGATTATAACAATACACAAGGAAACTCGCCTACATTAAATCAATCGCCAGAAAGTTACCCTACTTCATCCTCTACTTATCCAGATGTTGAAGATATAAACAGAGATCAAACGATGAATACTGTTGAGAGTTTTTATGAGTATAAAATCTCTATGAATCAAGCAGATTTAGTAAAAGGAAATAATTTTATTGTAGACGAAAAAACAACTTCTGTTTCTTTAGAAAACGGAACAACACAACAAACAAAATGGTATCAATTTAGGGTGCCAATAAGAAACGGAACACCAATAAATGGAATTTCTGATTTTAATAGTATCCGTTTTGTTAGAATGTTTTTAACCAATTTTAAAATGCCTGTTGTAGTTCGTTTTGGTGAGCTAGACTTGGTTCGTGGAGATTGGAGACGATACGCAAGAACAATTGATCCATCTATTGACCCTGATAGAGAATTAAATCAATCTGAATTAGAAGGTTTTGAAGTTGGTGTAGTAAGTGTAGAACAAAATGATGGAAGCTACATAGAACCACCAGGAATTGAAAGAGAACGTTTACAAGGTAGTACAACTGTACAGTTACAAAATGAGCAATCTGTGACACTTAAAGTAACAAACCTTGGTGCTAACAAAACAAGAGCTATCTACAAAAACATAAGCGTAGATTTAAGACGTTTTAAAAACCTAAAAATGTTTATGCATTTAGAAGGTAATGATGGTTTTTCTGGTATTATTAGATTAGGAACAGATTTAGATGACAATTACTACGAAGTAGAAGTTCCTTTAACAGTAAGTAATGGAGGAAGCAGTCAATTAGATATTTGGCCAGAAGAAAATAATTTAGATGCTTTTTTAGAAACGTTTGGTAAAGTAAAATTAGAAAGAGATAAATTACAATTACCCGTTAACGAACCTTATACATCTGTTGAGCAAAGTGATAATTTACCATATACAATAACAGTTAAAGGTAATCCAACTCTAGCACAATTAAGAACAATTATGCTTGGTTTAAAAAACACAAGTACCGTTTCTAAAAGTGGTGAAATTTGGTTTAATGAATTACGTTCATCTGGTTTTGATAATAAAGCAGGTTGGGCAGCGGTTATGAATGCTGATGCTAATTTTGCTGATGTAGCTAATGTTTCTTTATCAGGAAGTGTACAAACTATTGGTTTTGGTAATGTAGAGGATAGAGTTAGCCAGCGAAGTTTAGACGAAACAAAGCAATACGATGTTGCTACAACCATTAACTTAGGTAAAGTATTAACACCTAAAAGATGGGGAATTCAACTACCAATGAGTTATAGTGTTGGTGAAAAATTTATTGATCCTAAATTTGATCCAAAATATCAAGATGTTACTTTAAGTGATGCTTTAAATGCTGATTTACCAGAATCTTTAGATGCAGAATTCTCTAGAGATTATACTAAAAGAACAAGTATTAGTTTTATCAATGTAAAAAAGAATAGAAACCCTAATTCTACAAAAAAACCAAAGTTTTATAATGTAGAAAACTTAGCCGTTTCATATTCACACAACAAGGAATTTCATAGAGATTATAATATTAAAAAATATATAAATGAAAATGTATCAGCTTCTGCTGCATATAATTTTAATTTCAATTCTAAGTCTATAGAACTTTTTAAAAACTCAGAAAAATTTAAAAGTAAATACTGGAAGTTTATAAAAGATTTAAACTTTAACCCTGTTCCAAAAACATTATCAGTAAATTCTAGAATTAATAGAAGTTATAATGAGCAACAGTCTAGAAACCTAATTGCTAATTTGCCTGCACAACCAGAATTAAAACAACGTAGGTTCTTATTCGATTGGGATTACACTGTTGGTTTCGATTTAACAAAATCTCTTCAATTAAATTTTAATGCTTCTAACAGTTATATATATGATGCTTTTGATAGTGGTGAAGATTTACAGATTTTTGATAATTTCTTTAATACAGGTAGACCAAACCAATATCATCAAAAATTAAATACTACCTATAAATTACCATTAGATAAATTTCCGTTTTTAAGTTTTATAAAGGCCGATTATGCTTATACTGCAGATTTTGATTGGCAAGTATCATCACAAGATGAAACTATTGTAGAACAAATAGGTAATGTTATTCAGAATGCAAATACTCATAACATTAATACTACTTTTTCTTTTGATAAACTTTATAAAAAAGTAGGTTTTGAAAAACTGTTACTAACAAAAACACAACGTAAAAATGCAAAAGGAAGAAATATTAAACCAAAGAAAAATCTACCAACTGGTAAAAAAATACTAAAAGGTACTTGGAATGTTTTAACATCTGTAAAACAAGGAAAAATAAGTTATACAGAAAATAACGGACAATATTTACAAGGATATACAGAGGATATTGGATTTTTAGGTGGTGCTCCTACTTCTTTTGCTTTTGGAAGTCAAGTAGACATCAGAAATAAAGCTTTAGAAAACGGCTGGTTAGTTACAAGAGCTGATAATGGAGAATATTTTAACAAAACCTATAGTAGAACACAATACAATAAGCTAGACTATACGTTTACTGTAAAACCTTTTAAAGATTTAAATATAGACATTAGAGGAAACAAAATAAAAACAAGAGACTTATCTCAGCAAATAGATCTAATAGATGGCAAAAATACTTTTGAAAGTACACCTGTTTTTGAAACCGGTAACTTTAGTACAAGTCATTCTATGATTTCGACTGCTTTTACAAGTGGAGATGATTTGTTTCAAAAAATGAAAGACTACAGAACCATTATATCGCAAAGGTTATCTACAGAGAATGGAGTAACTGCAGGTTTTGGAGAAAATAGTCAACAAGTATTATTACCAGCATTTATGGCTGCATATTCTGGTAGCAATCCAAATAAAATAAACACAAGTTTATTTAGAAATATACCAATACCAAACTGGACATTACGTTATAATGGTTTAATGAAATTGAAATGGTTTAAAAAGAACTTTTCAACTTTTGTTCTTTCTCATGGTTATAGATCTTCTTACACAGTTTCTAGTTTTACCAACAATTTACAATATGAAGCTGGCCAGAATAAAATAAATCAAATTTCTAATAATCTAGAACCAGAATTATTAGTTTCTGGTGCTACTTTAGTTGATGAATTTTCGCCTTTAATTAAAGTGGACATGAAAATGAAAAATTCATTTTCATTTAGAGGAGAGATAAAAAGGGATAGAACCTTAACAATGAACTTTAATAATAGTACTATAACCGATATTGCAGGTACAGAATATGTTTTTGGTTTAGGTTATGTTTTTAAAGATGTTAAAATGAAAACCCGATTTACCGGTAAGAAAACAACTTTAAAAGGAGATATTAACTTAAGAGCAGATGTATCTTTAAGAGATAATCTTACACAAATTAGGTATGTTGATGAAGATAATGATCAAATTAGTGGTGGTCAAAACTTATTTTCTATTAAATTTACAGCCGATTATGCTTTGAATAGTAATTTAACAGCATCTTTGTATTACAATCATCAAACATCTAAGTATGCTATATCTACTACATTCCCAAGACAAGCAATAAACGGGGGAGTTAATATCGTATATAACTTAGGAGGAAATTAAAAACGAAATCAATAAAATAAAATTTTAAGAAATGAACATTCCAGTTGAATTAAAATACACTAAAGACCACGAGTGGATTAAAATTGAAGGAAATATTGCAACAGTAGGTATTACAGATTTTGCACAGGGTGAATTAGGAGACATCGTATATGTAGATGTAGACACTTTAGATGACACTGTTGAAGAAGGAGAAGTATTTGGATCTGTAGAAGCTGTAAAAACGGTTTCTGATTTATTTATGCCTTTAACTGGTGAAGTAGTTGAGTTTAACGAGGAGTTAGAAGACGAACCTGAATTGGTGAATACAGACCCTTATGGAAAAGGTTGGATGATAAAAATCGAATTTTCTGAAAACTCACAATTAGAAAGCTTATTAGATGCTGAAGCATATCAAAACCTTATTAAAGGATAATATATTTTTTTTTGCACTTGCTATTACTATTGGTATTATTTGTTTAAGCTTAATAAAAATGCCTAAGACGAATATTAAAATTAGTAATATTGATAAATTGTATCACAGTTTTGCGTACTTTACTTTAACTATTTCGTGGTTACTTAGTTTTTATAAGAAACCCGAAAAAAAATACGTTATTGTAATTGGATGTATAATTCTTGGCATAATAATTGAAGTTTTACAAGGTACTTTAACAATTTATAGAACTGGAGATTATCTAGATGTTTTAGCAAATTCATTTGGAGTTCTCTTAGCATTATTGATTTTTAATGTAATTTCTAAAAAAAATTACATTAAATAACGTTAAGACTTGTATTTAAAACAATAATTTAATTAAATTAGCGAACTATTAAAAACTCTTTAAAATGGAAATTAAAAAAAGTCCTAAATCAAATTTAGAAAATTTTAGTAAAATATTTATGCAAATTGGTCTTGTTTTAGCTCTGTTTGTAACATATGCTGCCATAGAACAAAAAACATATGATAAAAGTTATGGTGACTTAGGTACTGTTACTATGAATGCTGAAATGGAAGAAGAAACTATCATTACAGAAAGAGTAGAGCCAGTAAAACCTAAAACGCCACCACCACCAACTCCAGAAAAAATCGAGATTGTTGAGGATGAAAAAGAAATTGAAGAAACAGTTATAGAATCTACTGAAACAGATGAAACTGAAGCTGTAGAAGTTGAAGAAATTGAAGAAGTTGAAGAAGAGGAAGAAGTTGCACAGGATGTAAGTTTCATGGTTATTGAAGATGTACCTGTATTTCCTGGTTGTAAAGGAAATAAAGCAGCATTAAAAAAATGTTTTAGTAAAATGATTCAAAAACACTTTTTGAGAAAATTTGATGCTGAATTGCCAAATGAGTTAGGTTTATCTTCAGGTAAGAAAAGAGTTTTTATCGGTTTTAGAATTGATGAAAAAGGAAATGTTACAGAAATTAAAGCCAAAGCTCCTCACCCAAAAATTAAAAGTGAAGTTATTAGTGTAATGAAAAAATTACCTAAAATGAAACCTGGTAGACAAAGAGGTAAACCAGTTGGGGTAAAATATAATATTCCTTTTACTCTTATTGTTGAGTAATAGATAAATAAGGATTTTTAAAAAACGTCTAGAATTAATTTCTAGACGTTTTTTATTTACAATAAACTCAACTTTAACTATGTTTTATAAATAGATCTTAAATGGCAAAAACTATCTGTTTCAGATGGCAACCTATTATGTTTTAATAGAATTAATTGTTATAAAATACAATAACAAAAAAGTTTTCTTAAGAATTAAACACCTTATAATTAGTAATTAATTTTGATTTAGAAAAAGTAGATAGAAGCAAAAAAAAACTCATTAGAATTAACTAATGAGTTTCAAATTTTGTAATTACAAATAAAATACTATTCGTTGCTAATAGCTAACTTAGTATCTGGCTTCCAAACATTAACAGAAGCGATAGCATTATTATTATAATTAATTTCTTTTAAAGCTTCATCAGACCACACAAACCATTTACCAACTTTTTTCCCTTCAGCATAATAAGCTAATTGGGTTTTATTACCAGTTTTATCAAAACGAACCCATTCTCCAGTCAATTTTTTGTTTTTAAAATATCCTTGAGTTTTAATTGATCCATTATTATAATAGTAAGTTGCCTTTACCAAATCATTTTCAGCCTTAAAAGTAGGTTCAATCTTCTGTGCAAATCCTATAGTTGCCATACTAAGCATGCAAATTGCTAATATATTTTTCATCTTTTTTTATTTTAAGGTTAACATTACTTTTACAAATATAACCAATATATTACAATAAAAAAACATTTACGTAACATTAAATTAACATTGCGATTTTTTATTGAAATAAATTATTAAAAAAAAATTATATTTACATATTATAAATCTTAATAAAAAAATTATTATGGCAGTAATGAAAGTTATTGAAGTTTTAGCTAATTCTGAGAAAAGTTGGGAAGAAGCAACAAGAAAAGCTGTAAAGCATGCAGCTAAATCGGTAAAAAACATAAAATCAGTATTTGTACAATCACAAAGTGCAGTTGTTAATGGTAATGATGTAACCGAATTTAGAGTTAATTTAAAAATTACTTTTGAAGTAAACTAAAATTATAAAACTAACTACATTAAGCGATTTGATATTCTTATTAAATCGCTTTTTTAATTAAAAAAAAATGAATTATATACAAATTATACTAACAGCATTTATTGCTTTAATACATATATATATTGTTTACCTAGAAATGGTACTATGGACAACAAAAAAAGGAATAGAAGCATTTGATCTAAAGGACAAGGAATTTGCTGAAGAAACGAAAGTAATGGCAGCAAACCAGGGATTATACAATGGTTTTTTAGCTGCAGGTTTAATATGGTCTATAATAGCATCTAAAATAGATGTAGCAATTTTCTTTTCAGCATGTGTTTTTATAGCTGGTATTTATGGTGCATATTCAACAAAGAAAATTAAAATTTTATACATTCAAACAATACCAGCTTCATTAGCAATAATTTCTTTATTATTATTTTAAATAGTTGTTATATCTATTTTGTATACTTTATTTTTGTAGTCTAACTTTAAAAAAACAAGAATGGAAGAGTACGCACAAACATTAATAGACCTTTTATTAAACTACGCACCTAAAGTAGTTATGGCTATAGTAATATTACTAGTTGGTTTATTTATAATTAAAATTACTATAAAATCATCTGTAAAAATTATGGAAAAAAGAGGTGTTGATATAACGCTTCAGAAATTTTTAGGAAATCTAGGAGGCTGGGTTTTAAAAATTTTATTAATTATAGCTGTAATTTCTCAATTAGGTATAGAAACTACTTCTTTTGCTGCAATTTTGGCTGCTGCAGGTTTAGCAGTTGGTTTAGCTTTACAAGGTTCTCTTGCAAATTTTGCAGGTGGAGTTTTAATTATGATTTTTAAACCATTTAAAATTGGAGATTTAATTGAAGCACAAGGAGAAATTGGTGTGGTTAAAGAAATTGAAATCTTTACAACAAAACTAACAGGATTATCAAATAAAGAAATTATTATACCAAATGGATCTTTATCTAATGGTAATGTAATAAACTACACAACAGAAGGAACTCGTAGAGTAGATCTAGTAATTGGAGTTTCATATGATGCAGACATCAAGAAAACAAAAGAAGTTTTAACGAAAGTATTAACTTCACATCCAAAAGTTTTAAAAACACCAGCTCCAGGAGTGACAGTATTAGAATTAGCAGATAGTTCTGTTAACTTTGCTGTAAGACCTTGGTGTGATACAGCGGATTATTGGGATGTTTATTTTGATGTTACCGAGAATGCAAAATTAGCTTTAGATGAAGCAGGTATAGAAATACCTTATCCACATAGAGTTAATATTAATAAATAGGTTTTTTCTTTTTTTGAGGAATAACAACAAAATCTTTTAAATAAAAAGGTTCAAAATAAGCGACATTTTCAATGTCGTTTTTTTTGTGCTTTTCATAAGATAATTTGGCCATTTCTTTTGCTGAAGGAAATTTATCATCAATAAAAACTGCATTTTTATGTTTGATAATTTCTTTACACTTTGCAGATCCATCACCCAAAAAATATACTTTAGAAATATTTAAGTATTCAGAAAAAGAATTCTCATTAATAATTTCTGCTTTAATTTCTCTAATTGCTTTATAGTTTTTATCTAAAATAGTAGAATACACTTCCATTCTCCTAGCATCTAACATAGGCACAATAAATCCTTTTTCTATGGATATAGAATGAGATAACGAAGTTAATGTATCTATAGATATTAAAGGTTTACTATACGCAAAACAGAGCCCTTTTGCGGCAGAAACTCCAATTCTTAAACCTGTATAAGACCCAGGACCTTTACTTACTGCTACAGCATCTATTTTATCTGATGATAAATTAACTTCTTTTAATGCATCTACAATAAACGGATGCAAAACTTCTGCATGAGAATAATTACCGTTGTTTAATTCTTTAATAGCTAAAATTTCTCCTTTATTAGCAATACTTACAGAGCAATTTTTTGTGCTTGTTTCTATATTTAAAATAATACTCAAACCTCTAATTTTTATACAAAGATAATTTAAAAAGGAAACCTCACAGCAAAATTAATTACAGTGAGGTTAAAATATTTTTTGGTGTTTAAAAAACTTATTCTAAAATTAAATCTCCACCGTAAAACTGCAACACTTTCGTTTTAAAAACATAATCATATTTAGAACGGATTAGAGCTGCTTCTGCATTTACTAAACGTGTTCTTACTTGATCAAAATCAAATTGAGTCATTGCGCCGTAATTATAACGTTCTTGAGCATTTTTAAAAGCTTCTTTTTGAGCTTCTAGAGATATTTTAGCGGCTTCAAAAGTTTTTAACGCAGTTCTAACATCTAAGAAAGATTGCTCTATAGTTTGTTTTAAACTTAATTTTTCACTTTCTAATCTCGTTTCTGAAATCTGTTTGTTAATTACGGATTGAGCAACTCTATTTCTTGTTTGAAAACGATTAAAAATAGGAATGCTAACGTTAAAACCAAGACCATAACCTAAATTATCACTTAACTGATTGGAGAAAGTTTCATTAGAAAAACCAGCTGGTGGTTTTAAATTAAAACCATAATTAGAAGATAAAGAAGCCGAAGCAGAAACAGAAGGTAAAAAAGCTGATTTTGTTATTTCTATACCTAAATCTGCACTTTCTATCGCTAATTTAGCTCTTGCAATTTCTGGCATTCTATCTAAAGATTTATTATAAACAGTAGATGAGTTTTTATAAAATAAATTAGCAGAAGGTGTACCAACATTTATAGGAGATACATCAAAACCATTAACAGAAACTTGTAATAATTGTGCTAAATTTAAAAGCGCCAAATCTAAAGCATTTTCTTGTGAAATTACAGTTTGTAAATTTGTTGCTGCTGTAGATTGTGTATTTAAAAGATCTCCTTTGGGTATCACACCAGATTTAAACCTACTCTCTGCAGCTTCAATTTGTTTTTTACTAATCTCATATTGCACCTTGGCAGCACTTAAATTTTCTTTTGCAAATAGAATATTTAAATATCCATTAACAACAAATAAAGAAATATCATTTTCAATTTTCTTTAAATCTAACATACTTGTTTCTACACCTAATTGTGCTTGTTTGTATGTATTAGTATTTCTATAACCATTAAAAACTGTAATACCAGAACTTAAACCTACAGAACCACCAAAGAAAGTAGTATTTACTCTGTTTTGTGATACAGGGTCGAAACCAGTACCAAAATTTAAATTACCACCTGTACTAGCATTAAGATTAGGTAAAAAGTTTCCTTTTGTAATTTCTACATCTTTTTTTGCTAACTCTAAGCTAAGTCGGTTTTGTTGAATAGAAATATTCTTTTTTAGAGCTTCATCTACACACTCTTTAAGGGTCCATTTTTGTTGAGAAAAAGCCGTCATTGAAGTAATAATGGCTACAAATAAGATAAGTTTGGTTTTCAAAATTTTAATTTTTATGAATTCTATGATTAAATTTCAATATTGATACCAAAAAACAAAAAATATTCAAATAGTTATAATTCAATTAGTTAAACCTTAAGCTTATTAAAAAGACACATAAAATCGAACACTATTATTCAAAATTGAACACTTCTATCTTTTGATAGTGCATATAAGACGACTAAAAGTAAAATATGTTACAGCAATTTACTCTTATTGAAATGTTAAATTTTGGATCTCTTCTTATATCTGTATATTGTATAGAAAAGAATACCAATTAATAAGTAAGGAAAAACCATTAAATACGTGATTCCATTATTAACACCTTCTGCCATAGAAGCATCACCATTTTCGACTACAGCTTTACACATTGCGCATTGTGAAAAAGTAGATTTTATTGTTAAAACAGAAAACAATACACTGAAAAAGATTATTTTTTTATGCATAGTAAGGAGATATCATTAAATACACTATAACGCCAGTAACTGCAACATATAACCATAAAGGAAAAGTTATTTTTGCAATTTTTTTATGTTTAGGAAAGTTACCTAATTTAGCTCTCATATAAGTAGTTAAAACAAATGGAATAACAATTATTGATAAAACAATATGAGTAATTAAAATAAAGTAGTATACATATTTAATAGCTCCTTCTCCACCAAATTTTGTAGAGTCAGAAGTCATATGATACCCTATGTATAACAGAAGAAATACTAAAGAACAAGCAATAGCAACAGTATTTAATTGCTCATGAAGTTTTTTATTACCCTTTTTTATTGCTAAAACAGCTGCAATTAACAATACTGCAGTTAAACCATTTATAGTTGCATAAATAGGAGGTAAAAAAGTTAAAGGTTTAACATCAAAACCTAAGCTTCTTAAATTAACACCAAATAAAGCTGCAACAGCTAACGGAATTATAATAGATAATATAGTAATTATCTTTTTGTACTTTTTTTCTTTGGCTAGATTACTCATTTAACAACAGTTTAATATCTTCTTTTAATTCTTTTACTTGATCAGGAAAAGCTTGTTCTTCTATTGCTCTGTAATACATAATTGGGTTTCCAAATTCATCTTTTCTAGAACGAATATAACCCTCTTTATCAACTAAAGCGAATAATCCCGAATGCTCAAAACCACCATGTTCTTCTTCTCCTTTTCCAGCATATAGCTTAAACCCTTTGTTAGATAAAGCATATACAATCTCTTCTGATTTACCCGTTAATAAATGCCAATTTTTATTTATGATACCATTACTTTTAGCATATTGCTTTAAAATTTCTGGTGTATCAATTTCGGGTGTAATTGATATAGAAGCAATTCCGAATTCTGGATTTCCAAAAAAAGCATCTTGAATCGTTAACATTTTTTGATTCATTATAGGGCAAATTGTAGGACAAGTAGAAAAGAAAAATTCTACAACAAACACTTTACCTTCATAATCCTTATTTGTAATTAATTTTCCTTCCTGATTCGTAAATTCAAAATCGGGTACTTTATTGAACTTTACCAAACCAGAATCTTCAAAATGACTCACCACTTTTGGAACTGTGTAAATACCGAATAATAAAATGATAAATACTACACCTATGTAAGAATTCTTTTTACTCATAATCCAACTTCTTTTCTATCAGCCTTATTCTTATTTCTATCTTTAAAAGCAGCATAATATTCATAATAAAGAACTTTTACATCATCTTTAAGTTTACCGTTTAAAACAGCAACAGAATTCATATTATAGCCATAAAGCATACCATCTTTACTATCTGCATCTTTTATTCTACCTCTTAAATTTACTTTCTTATCAATTAAAAAGGCTTTTGAAGAAGAAAGGTTAATTAGAGGTTCATTATAAGCAAAACTTGTATAAAACCCTTCTATTTCTTCTTTAGAACTAGATAAGAAAACCCATTTTTGCATATCTGTAAAAGCACCTATTTCTTGTTTTAACTTTTCTGCTTCTACTTCTTGCCCTTTTGGATAAATTGCTAAAACTTGAAATTTCTTATAATCTGTAAATTTCTTATAAACTTTTTCGTTAAAATTAAAAAGACCAGATTTATTTGCTTGTACATCATTCCCTAAAAAAACAACGATAGAAACAAAATCTTTTAATTGTACTTTGTTTGTAGCATCAATCTCTGAAACATCAATTATACGCTCTGTTACAATAGGTAATTTTGTAAAATTATTTTCACCTAAAGACAACATTAAAAAACATATTAATGGAAAAATAAAAAGTAAAAAAAGTACAACTCTTTTTTTTGTTAATGATTTCATGTAATAGAAATTAATTAAAAACTGAATTAATTAGATATAAAAAAAGGTGGTTAAAACCACCTTTTTATTTATTTGATTACCATTTTACTAGTGGCGCTAATGTTTCGTATAAATAGCCTCCTTCAATTAAAAGCAGTGTTACTAAATAACAAATTAGAAAAACTGCCGTCCAAACTACAGAGCGTCTAAACCATTTCTTTTCACCTTCCATATGCATAAATGCCCAAGTAATCCCGTAGGCTTTTGCTAATGTTAAGATGATAAATATCCAATTTAACGGGCTTGTTCCTAAAATACTAGTAAGGTGTAGTGAAGCTGGTTTATAAATACCTAGTACTACTTCTACAATAGTTATTGCAGATAGAATCCAAAATACATTCCAAATTCTTTTTGTATGTGATTGTGCGTGTGCCATCTTGTGCTATTATTTTATAATTAAACTAAGTAGAAAAAAGTAAATACAAATACCCAAACTAAATCTACAAAGTGCCAATATAATCCTACTTTTTCAACCATTTCGTAATGCCCTCTTTTCTCGTATGTACCAAGAATAACATTAAAGAAAATAATTATATTAATAATGATTCCTGAAAGTACGTGAAATCCGTGAAACCCAGTAATAAAGAAGAAAAAGTCTGCGAATATTGTATTACCATATTCATTTGCTCTTAAATTTGCTCCTTCAATTACAAATTTTCCATTTGCTAATTCAGATGCTCCTTTTTCTCTAGACAAAATTATTTTTTGCTTTAAATCAAGGTTCATTTTCTCACTTCTAATTTGAATAGAAGGATCTGCTTTATAAGACGCCATAATCTGAGCAACAGAATACTGTGGTACAGCTTCTCCACTCTCGAACCATAAACCATTTTTTCTGGTATTTGTTTCTCTAAGGTCCATTCTATCTCCAACTACAAAGTCAGATAAAGCTATTTGATGACCATCTTTTACAAATTGTAAAACTTTACCATCAGTAGTTTTAACTGCTCCATAAGAACCTTTAATAAAGGTATTCCATTCCCATGCTTGAGAACCAACAAAGATTAAACCACCAATAATAGTAGCAAACATATACCAAGCTACTTTATTTTTTTTCATTTGATGCCCTGCATCGACAGCTAATACCATAGTAACAGACGATGCAATTAAAACAAATGTCATAAACGCAACGTAAATCATTGGGTAATTTCCATGTACAAAAGGAATGTGCGTAAACACCTCATCCGCAATTGGCCAAGAATCTATAAATTTAAAACGAGTTAAACCGTAAGCCGCTAAAAACCCCGAAAAGGTTAATGCATCAGAAACGATAAAAAACCACATCATCATTTTACCATAACTTGCTCCAAATGGCTTGTTTCCACCACCACTCCAAGTATCCTTACTATCAGAAGGTATAGCAATATTTGCTTCCATAAAATATTCTCTGTTAATTAATTCTTAATTAGTTTGCCAAAAATAACTATTTTTAATCACCTAATGAAATAGAAAAAGAAAAATAGATAAATCCATAATATATCTACAAAGTGCCAGAAGATTGCACCTAGTTCAAAACCAAGCATATCATCCGATTTATATTTGTATTTAAAATGATTATAAATTACGACTAAAAGAACAACAACACCAACAAATAAGTGTATTACGTGCATAAACGTAATACCAATTATAAAAGATGTTGATACTGTACTCTCTGGTCCTGTAAAAAATAACCCTATACTTTTTAGTTGGTTAAAGCCAACATATTGTTGCCAAATAAACCCAATTCCTAATAATAGTGTTGCAATTACCAAAATTAAGGACAACTGTCTTTTGTTTTGTTTTAAAAATCGTTGCGATAAAAATAATGTAATACTACTTGCAACAATTAAAAAAGTACTTACATAAAATGCCTGTGGTAAATCAAAAGAAACCCAATCATCACGTTTCATACTAATTACATACGCACTTGTTAATCCTGCAAAAAACATTACCATACTAATCATAGAGATCCACAACATTGGTTTTGCAGATTTCTTCTTAGCTACTGTATACTCTTGTTTTAAAGCTTGTTCTCCTATCATTATTAATGTAAAAATTTATCAACTACATACACAATTTGCACAACAGTAATATACAAAACACTAGATAACATTAGTTTTCGAGCATCTGTATTTTTTTCTGTTTTATGCAACAAAATTGCATAGTACAACATTACAACTCCTAACAAAGCAACAATTATTGCTGTTAGAGGATAAATATAAAAATCTCCTGTTACCTTTAAAACTGGTGCTATAGAAACCAGAATCATAATAACAGTGTAAAAAATTATTTGTTTAACTGCAGCCTTATTTTTTTTGTTCATTGGCAACATACTAAAACCTGCTTTATTATATTCTTCAAATTGTAACCATCCAATTGCCCAAAAATGAGGAAACTGCCAGAAAAATTGAATCATAAATAACATTCCTGCCTCTATACCAAACTCATTTGTAGCAGCGACCCAACCCAACATGAAAGGAATTGCACCAGGTATTGCACCTACAAAAACCGTTAATGGTGTAACTGATTTTAAAGGCGTGTAAGCACAAGTGTATAAAAATATTGAAATTGCACCAAATAAAGCAGTTTTAGGATTAATACTATATAAAATAGAAAGCCCTAAAATTGTAAATAGTATTGCAATTGTCATTGCTACATTCACAGACATTCTTTTTGTTGGCAAGGGTCTGTCTTTTGTACGCAACATAATTGCATCTGTTTCTTTCTCTATAATTTGATTAAATGCGTTTGATGCTCCTACCATAAAGAAACCCCCAAACGCTAATAATAACAAAGTAGTAAAGTTAATTGCATCTACAGCTAATAAATATCCTGCTACAGAAGAGAAAACTACACTTAAAGACAGGCCAACTTTAGTAAGCTGTTTTAAGTCTGATAAGAGTGTATTCATTGATGTTTTTGTCTCAGAAATTACTATTGAATTCATATTGCCACAAATCAAGTGCAAAGATATTTTATAAATATCAATTTACCATAGAATTTACACGTTTTGTTATTTAAATACATAAAAAAACCCACTCAATAAATTGAGTGGGAAAATTGCTATGAAAAAGAAAAAGTGTGGCTTAATTAAAAACCACAGGCAAATATATAAATTAATTTCATATCAAACCAAGAAACTAACAAAAAAATTATGATTTTTATAATGAAAGGAGCAATTAAGTACGCTTAGTTATTAATTGTTGATATAAATCAAGAGTTTTTTATTAGATTTAAATATTATTTATAAATCTTAAAGGTTTCTAAACCAGTAGAAATTGGAGTTAAAAAACCACTTTTTTTATTGTATTTATATATAGAATCGAAAAAACTATTTTTTTGTGTTTTATTATTTTTTTCTAAATACAATGAATCATTTTTAAAATAATAACTTCCTTTTTGGGTACATTCACTTTTCTCAAGAACCGTTTTACTTTCGAAAGTCATATCATCAAATAAAATAATCTTATAAGAAACTAAATCATTTTTACTTAATGATTTAAAGGATTTTACTCTGCTTTTATGAAAATAAGTATCAGAATAATTTATGGAAAGAAAAACTAAACTAGAAAAAAACAAACATAATACACCTGGAACAAAATCAAAAAACTCTTCTTTAAGTGAAATTTTATATAAATTATAAAAAGTGATAATTAAAAAAACTAGAGCAAATAAAATAGAAAAAACAAGAAAAAGAAACGTATTTAACACATCATAACAGAAATCATTAAAATGATAAACATTATAAAGCGCTAAAAAAGCTAAAACTAAAAGCGTAAGATATCTTTTTTTAAATTTCATTCAATTCCTTTTTCTATTCTCTCATTAATATATAATTCTGCAATTGTAGGGTTTTCCTTATAGCTTATTAACTGTGTAAATTCATCGCCAACTTTTACAAAACCTGTTTCTAATACTTTAAAATAAACACCACACATTGTAGTGTTCCAAAATTGCTTTACAATTCTCATATTATCGAAACGAATACCTAATTTAAAACACGGGTTTCTTGGTAAAGTAGCCTCTAAAATAGCATCGCCAACTTTAAAAGTATCACCAACATGAATTTTAGTTTCATCAATATCATCTATAGTTAAGTTTTCTCCTAACATTCCAAAACTCCATTCTAACTCTGGATATTTAGGTTTCCAATAATCATAATGCTTTAAAGAATAACCATAAATAGCCTGATTTATTCCTCCATGATTTTCTCTATTACAAATTACATCTCCTTTTACATCTTCTTTACCTAAGAAGAATGGCTCATTAGTTGGAAACTTATAAATACCTGTCTCAATAGTTTTATTAGCCCAAACAACCTCTCTTTTTTCGCCTATATTAGTTGATATAATTTTCATTGAATTACTTTTTAGAAAATTTTGAAAGTGCCTTTTTAGTAAATTCAGACAAAACCAACTCTCCAGAAATTGCAGCTCTATCTGCTAACAAATTTCCCCAATCGGATGTACCTGCCCATAAAACGTTTTTCATTTCTGATAAAGCTTCAGGATTATAAGACGCTAATTTTGATGTAAAAATCTCTAATTCTATGTCTAACTCTTTATTCGTTTCTAATACTTTAGCAAACAAACCTTTTTCTTTTGCCCAATAAGCGTTTTTCCAATTGGTAGCATCTAAGGTTAATTCAGACAATGCTGCTAAACCTATTTTACGTTTTACTGCCGGTTCAATTACAAAAGGACCAATACCAATAGTAAGTTCTGACAATTTTATAGATGCATTTTCAGTAGCTAAAACATAATCGCATGCAGCAGCTAAACCTACTCCTCCTCCAACAGTTTTTCCCTGAACTCTACCAACAATTAATTTTCCACAAGTTCTCATAGCGTTTATAACATTTGCAAACCCAGAGAAAAATCGTTTACCACTTTCTAAATTAGAAATAGCTACCAATTCATCAAAAGAAGCACCTGCACAAAAAGCTCTTTCACCTTCAGATTTAAGAACTATAACAGAAACAGCATCATTTTTTGCAACTGTATTCAACTCCTTAGTTAGTCGCTCTAGTAAAACACTAGGAAAAGAATTACTTGCAGGATGACCAAATTCTATGGTTGCAATATTATTTTGAATATTGGTAAACAAACTTCCGTTTTGTCTAATAGTTGTCATTATAATTATAGTTTTATCAAAAATAGGTTTTTATTGATGAAAAATCAATTTTAAAATAAAGAAGATCGTAGGATAAAAAAAGCCATTACAAATTAATGCAATGGCGTTCTTTTAACTTTATATAAAATTTCTCTACAAAGTCTAAATTACAAACTGTTGTAAAATCTTTTATAAAAAAATAGTGCTTTTTCCAAGCTAGATTTACTAGCCTACTATGTTTATAATTTTACCAGGAACTACAATTACTTTTTTAGGTATTCTACCATCTAATTGAGCAATTGTTTTTTCGTTTTCCATTACTATTTTCTCTATTTCTTCTTTTGATAAATCTAATGGAAGCTCTAAAGTAAAACGCATTTTTCCGTTAAAAGAAATAGGATAGTTTTTAGCACTTTCTACTAAATGCTTAGCATCAAAAATAGGGAAATTTACTATAGAAATCGACTCTTTATAACCTAACAAACTCCATAATTCTTCTGCAATATGCGGTGCATAAGGAGAAACTAAAACAGTTAATGGTTCTAAAATTGCACGTTTATTACATTTTAAAGCAGTTAATTCGTTAACAGCAATCATAAAAGTAGAAACTGAAGTATTGAAAGAGAAATTTTCTATATCTTCTTCTACTTTTTTAATAGTTTTATGTAAAGTTTTTAATTCGTCTTTTGTTGGCTCTGTATCAGAAACTTCAAAAATTTCGCCATTAAAATATAGTTTCCATAACTTTTTTAAGAACGATGAAACTCCAGAAATACCAGAAGTTTTCCAAGGCTTCGCTTGTTCTAAAGGTCCTAAAAACATTTCGAATAAACGTAAACTATCTGCTCCATAATCTGCAACAATGTTATCTGGGTTAACATCATTGTATTTAGATTTAGACATTTTTTCTACTTCACGACCTACTTTGTAAACCCCTTCTTCTAAAATAAATTCTGCATTTTTATAATCTGCATTTAAAACATGATTTTTAAATCCATCAATATCCAATTCATCAGAAGCATTTACTAAAGAAACATCAGAATGTAAAGGTGTTTTAGTAATCATTACTAAATCTGCAAAATTAGGATTCAAAAACTTAGTATCTAACAAGTAATTTTTAACAACCTTTTCAAATTCATCATCAGAATTAAATAAATTTTTAGAAACAAAAACCGTTGGTATTTTATCTATAACATCGTCATTAGACTTTTCATCAGAACAACCACAACCATTTTGGATAAAAGCGGTTGCTTTATACACAAAAGCAGAAGTTCCTAAAATCATCCCTTGATTAATTAGCTTTTTTGCAAATTCATCTACAGGCACAATACCTTTATCGAATAAGAATTTTTGCCAAAAACGAGCATACAACAAATGTCCTGTTGCATGTTCAGAACCACCAATATATAAATCGATATTTTCCCAATACTCTAAATTATCTTTAGAAGCTATTTCATTTTCGTTGTTAGGATCCATATAACGATTAAAATAATATGAACTTCCTGCCCAACCAGGCATAGTGTTTAACTCTAAAGGATAAACTGTTTTATTTTTTAACTTATCGTTAGAAACAACTTTTTTTCCGCGAGAATCCCAAGCCCATTCTGTTGCATTTCCTAAAGGTGGTTTTCCATCTTCAGTTGGCAAGTATTTTTCTACTTCTGGCAACACAATTGGCAAATGTTTTGCATCAATCATTTGCGGCATTCCATCTTTGTAATAGACAGGAAAAGGTTCTCCCCAATAACGCTGTCTACTAAAAACAGCATCACGCAAACGATAATTTATTTTTCCGTAACCAAAGCCACGTTTCTCCATCTCAAAAATGGCTAATTTTAAAGCTTTCTTATATTTTAATCCTGATAAAAAATCGGAATTTGCAATTTTTGTTCCGTCTTTATCTGTGTGGGCTTCTTCAGAAATATCTACACCTTCAAAAATATTAGGAATTGGAATTTCAAAATGTTTTGCAAAATCAAAATCACGTTGATCTCCACAAGGTACCGCCATAACTGCTCCTGTTCCATAATTTGCTAAAACGTAATCTCCAATCCAAATTTGTATTTTTTCACCAGAAAAAGGATGAATTGCATATGCACCTGTAAATGCTCCAGAAATAGTTTTTACATCTGCCATTCTATCACGTTCAGAACGTTTTGCTGTTGCAGTTATATACGCTTTAACTTCTGCCTTTTGAGCATCTGTAGTAATTTTAGAAACCAACTCATGTTCTGGAGCTAACGTCATAAAACTTACACCATAAATAGTATCTGGTCTTGTTGTAAAAACATCAATTTTATATTGATTTTCGTCTTTAACAGCTTCTTTGTTTACACTAGTACTTTCAATCTTTTTAGGAAACTGAATTGCGTTATTAATTGCAGCTACAACTTTTAATACGTTTTCAATTACCTCTTCGTTTTTAAAACGAACAACATTAAAACTCTCATTATTAAAAAACTCAGTTCTTGCTACCTCATCTTCTTTCCCAGAAAATTCAACAATTAAGTTCTTAGCTAAACACACATAATCTACCAAAAATGTACCAATTGTATATTTTTTTCTAAATTTTACTGCGCCTTTTTTATTCTTTAATTCATTCCAAAGCGTCATTTCTGCTTTCGATAAATTTAAACGTAATTCTTTTAACGCTTCTAATTCTTTAAAAGTTAATTTTACGTCAGAAGGAGTTTTTTCAGAACCATTATCAACATTAAAAGAAACCATTGCTCCTTGAGATCTTCCAATCCAATTTGTTTGAGAGTCTTTTAAAGGTTGTGGCCAATCAATTGTATTTAACCCATCTAATAAACGTTGTGCATATGCAGAAATTCGCATAGACCATTGTGTCATTTTTTTACGAACAACAGGATGACCTCCACGTTCTGAAACACCATTTACAATTTCGTCGTTTGCTAAAACCGTTCCTAAAGCAGGACACCAGTTTACTTCTGTATCAGACAAAAAAGTTAAACGATATTGCAATAAAACTTCCTCTTGCTCAACTTTTGTAAACGCTTTCCATTCATCTGAAGAAAATAATTTTATTTCATCATCACAAACTGCATTTACAGTTGCATTTCCTTCTTTTTTAAAGATTTTTTCTAAAACAGAAATATCTTCTGCTTTGTCAGAATCTTTATTATACCATGAATTAAAAAGCTGAATAAAAATCCATTGTGTCCATTTATAATACTCAGGGTTAGAGGTTCTGACCTCTCTACTCCAATCGAAAGAAAAACCTATCTTATCTAATTGTTTTCTATACGTTGTAATATTAGCCTCGGTAGTTTTTGCAGGATGCTGACCAGTTTGAATAGCATACTGTTCTGCAGGTAAACCAAAAGAATCATATCCTTGTGGATGCAATACATTAAACCCTTTATGACGTTTGTAACGTGCATAAATATCACTCGCAATATATCCTAACGGGTGCCCAACATGCAGACCTGCACCAGATGGATAAGGAAACATATCTAATACATAATATTTAGGTTTTTCACTTTCATTACTGGCTTTAAAAGTTTGGTTCTCTGCCCAAAATTCTTGCCATTTCTTTTCTATATCTAGGTGATTGTATTGCATTTGTTTCTTTTATTAAAGTGTGCAAATTTACGCTTATTGTTTGGAAGTGAAAAACGTAAATACCTTAAATTAAAAAAGGCTTTCAAAATGATTTTGAAAGCCTTTTTTAATATCTTTTACCAGATATCATAAACATTCTTTGTAATTAGAATCACGTTTATAAAGTGTAGTGTTTAGCTCCCCGTCTCTAAAAAATTCTACGATAGTATTATTACAAGAAACTTTTATTCCAAATGTGTAATTATTCCCAAAATTAAAATCCATCATTAAAAGATCTCCAGAAACTATGTAATCTTCAGTTCCAGGAATTGCTTCATCCTGAAATACTCCTGCAGTTCCGTAATAAGTAAAACGTTTACCATCTTTAAAAGTATGCATTACCGTATCTTCAAAACCTTTTAAAAGCCATTCGCCATTTTTAAGTATCTCGACCTTGTCTTGTATCGTTAATTCTGTAGAAAACTTTTCATTAGAATCCTCACAACTTGAAAATACCGTTATTGATAATAGTACAACTAATAAGAAAAAATGGCTAAAAATATTTTTCATGGATATTGATTTTGTTTTTATGCTTTTTGCTAAACAAATAAACTACAATTCAATTGTTTCCATATACAAATAGTTGGTTATAGGGAAAAATTAATGTTAGAAAGGAAAAAAAAAGGGTTGATTTCTTTTTTACTCTAACACAACTGCCCCACTAGCTGCAACACTTCTATCAATTTTACGCATTAATCCTTGTAAAACTTTCCCTGGTCCAACTTCAATAAATTCAGTTCCACCATCTGCAATCATTGCTTGTACACATTGTGTCCATTTTACAGGTGCCGTTAATTGTGCTATTAAGTTTTCTTTAATTTCATCAGGATTTGTAACCGCTTTTGCTACCACATTTTGATATACAGCACACGTTGGTTGACTAAATTCAGTAGCCTTAATTGCAGCAGCTAATTCTTCTCTTGCAGGCTCCATCATTGGTGAGTGAAATGCGCCACCAACAGGCAATAACAACGCTCTTCTTGCTCCTTTTTCAGTTAAAACTTCACAGGCTTTTTCAACAGCAGAATTTTCGCCAGAAATTACTAATTGCCCAGGGCAATTGTAATTAGCTGCTACTACTACCCCATCAACTTCTGCACACGTTTCCTCAACAATATCATCTGCTAAACCTAAAACTGCAGCCATTGTAGATGGTGCAATCTCACAAGCTTTTTGCATTGCCAAAGCTCGTTTAGAAACCAATGTTAATCCGTCTTCAAAAGTTAAAACACCGTTTGCAACTAAAGCAGATAATTCTCCTAAAGAATGACCTGCAACCATTTCTGGCTGAAAAGAATCACCTAAAACCTTGGCTAAAATTACTGAATGTAAAAATATTGCTGGTTGTGTAACTTTCGTTTCTTTTAATTGCTCAGCAGTCCCTTCAAACATGATATCTGTAATAGAAAACCCTAAAATTTTATTTGCCTTTTCAAATAACTCTTGTGCTACTGGGTATTTCTCGTACAAATCCAATCCCATTCCTGTAAATTGTGCTCCTTGACCTGGAAATATATATGCTTTCATTTTATTCTATTTAATTGTTGTTTGTTTTGGCAAAAATAATGTTTTTTATTAGAAGCTAATTCCTGCTTTTCACTATATCTTTTTATGCTTTTTTAATTAAGAATCCGTTCATATTTATGATAAATGTTATTGTTAACAAGAAATACAGAAATGAATTTAGCATAAAAAGGATACCGTTTCAATCAGGGCTAAACTTATTTACAAGCAAATTACAATTCTAAAAAGACAGAGAATATTTACTAACTTCGCCTAATGAAAATAAAAGACAAACAATTAGCAGATAGTATTTATTTAATTCTTGCTTCTTTGTTTATAGCCTCTTTGGTTGCTTCAAACTTAATCTTTCAAAAATTCTTTTACTGGGAACCTTTTGGCTTGTATCGTTTTGAAATTTCGGTTGGTATTTTACCCTATCCAATTACCTTTTTAATTACTGATGTTTTATCAGAAATTTATGGAAAGAAAAAAGCAAACCAAGTAGTAATTGCAGGTATTTTTGCATCTTTTTTCTCAATGCTAATTATTCTTATTGCAGACTTTGCGCCAGCAATTGAAAACTCCCCTATTAATAACACTATTTTTCATCAAGTTTTTGGTTTATCTCCTTTAGCTGTTTTTGCTTCTATGATGGCGTATTTAATTGCTCAGTTTGTAGATATTCGAATTTTTCATTTCTGGAAAAAACTCACTAACGGTAAACATTTATGGTTAAGAAATAATTTTTCCACATTTGCTTCTCAATTTATAGACACCTTTACAGTTGTTTTTCTTTTATGTTCATTCGAAATTTTACCTTGGTCTATTTTTACAGGATTACTAATTAGTGGTTTTCTTTTTAAAATAATTATAGCAGCGTTAGACACACCTATTTTATATCTTATTGTATTTTCATTTAGAAAAAGATTCAATTTAAAACCTGGAGAAGAAATTTTATAAAATTTATTGTAATTAACTTAAAATAGATTCGTCTACCTAAATAGAAAAGAACATAAAAATGAAGAAATTACTCTTATTACTTATTATTGTATTAACCTTTTCACAAGGTTATGCTCAAACATCAATCTTTAACGATTTACTACAAAAAAACGTAACTGAAGATGGAATTGTAGATTACAAATCTCTTAAAGAAAACGAAGCTAAATTAGATAATTACATTACTTATTTGGAGAAAACTTCACCAGAAAAATCTTGGTCAGAAAACAAACAGAAAGCTTTTTGGATAAATGCCTACAATGCGTATACGGTAAAATTAATATTAGAAAATTATCCTCTTAAAAGCATTATGAATATTAAGAAAAAAGGAAAAGATGCTTGGAACATTCCGTTTGCTAAGGTTGGAAATAAAACATATACTTTAAACCATATAGAGCATGAAATTTTAAGAAAAAATTTTAATGACCCTAGAATTCATGTTGGTGTAAATTGTGCTTCAGGTTCTTGTCCTCAATTAGGAAACTTCGCTTTTACTGAACAAAACTACGAAACGAAAACAAATAAGTTAATGAAAAAATTTATTAACGATACATCAAGAAATAAAATATCTAAAAAGAAAGTTCAAATATCTTCAATTTTTGACTGGTTTAAAGGAGATTTTACTAAAAATGGTTCTGTTATTGACTATTTAAATAAATATTCAGATATTAAAATTAGTTCAAAAGCGAAAATCAGTTACTTAAAATATGATTGGACTTTAAACGGAAAATAGTACCTTTATTTTTCATCTGAAATAACAAAAAACAATGTCTAAAAACTATTATGACGCAGCCGATTTAAGAAAATTCGGTAAAATAACAGAGTGGAACGAAGAACTTGGAAACAAGTTTTTTGACTATTATGGAAAAGTATTTGAAGAAGGAGCTTTAACTGCTCGTGAAAAATCTTTAATCGCTTTGGCTGTTGCACATACAGAACAATGTCCATATTGTATTGATGCATACACAAAAGACACTTTACAACGTGGAATTACAAAAGAACAAATGATGGAAGCAATACATGTTGGTGCTGCAATTAAAAGTGGTGCAACTTTGGTTCATGGAGTTCAAATGATGAATAAGGTAAACAAACTTGAAATGTAAATAAATTATGAATTTTAAATTATGAGTTAAAACTTTTATCAGTAATTTAAAATTCTACATTATTAATTAAATGAAGAAATCGCTAAAAGCAAGAAATAACGACATTGCAAATACTTCTCGTCAGATGGAAATTCTTTCTGAAGGAATTTTTGCCAATGGAGAGTTACCAACTTTTGCAAACAAAATAAAAGAAACAAATCAGTTTCCTTTACGTCCAAAAAAATTAGAAATTCTACAGATCAACTTGGGTTATATGTGTAACCAAGTTTGTTCGCATTGTCATGTAGATGCTGGTCCTGATAGAAAAGAAATCATGACATTGGAAACAATGAATGAATGTTTAGAGGTTATCAAAAAAACAGAAGCACACACGTTAGATTTAACAGGCGGAGCACCAGAAATGAATCCTAATTTTAGATGGTTTGTAGAAGAAGCATCAAAAGCCGGAATTAAAGATTTTATTGTACGTTCTAACTTAACAATTATTAGAGCGAATAAAAAATACCACGATTTACCTCTATTCTTCAAAAAGCATAATGTACATGTAGTATCATCAATGCCACATTGGACTCGTGGAAAAACTGACAAACAACGTGGAGATGGAGTTTTTGACAAATCGATAAAAGCCTTGCAAGAATTAAATGCTGTTGGTTATGGATTAGAAGGTTCTGGTTTAAAATTAGATTTGGTTTATAATCCTTCAGGAGCATTTTTACCTGGAGATCAGATGGCATTAGAAAATGATTTCAAGAAAGCTTTAAAGTCTGATTTTAACATCGATTTTCATAGTCTTTTTGCGATTACAAATTTACCTATTAGTCGTTTTTTAGATTATTTAATTGCTTCAGAAAACTACGAAGAATATATGTATAATTTAGTGGAAGCTTATAATCCTGCTGCAGTAGAAAATGTAATGTGTACAAATACACTTTCTGTAAGTTGGGATGGTTGGTTGTATGATTGCGATTTTAATCAGATGCTAAATTTAAAAGTTGCAAGTAAAGTAAAACACATTTCTGATTATAATGAAGACTTGTTGCAAGACAGAAACATTATTATAAATCAACATTGTTATGGTTGTACTGCTGGTTCTGGTAGTAGCTGCCAGGGAGTTGTTGCCTAAAATATGAATCAAAAAACTGCCATATTAATTTTTGCGAATTCTGCTGAAAAAGAAGTAGAAAGAAAATCGTTTCTTTCTGCCGAAATTTTTTCTGCATTAAATAAGCGAACCTTAAAAACGGTAGAAAAATCAGGAATAGAATACTTTCTTATTTCTGAAAAACAACAAGTTGGAAATACTTTTGCTGAACGTTTTTCGAACGCAATTGAAACTATTTTTAATAAGGGTTTTAAAAACGTAATTACCATTGGTAATGATACCCCGCATTTAAAAGCACATCATTTATTAGCTACCTCACACCAATTAGAAACAAATGATTTGGTTATAGGTCCTTCTAAAGATGGTGGTTTTTATTTAATGGGAATCAAAAAAGAACATTTCTGTAAAGAAACATTCTTAAAATTACCTTGGCAAACCAATCGTTTGTATAGCTCTATATCTTCTATCGCAAATACTGAAAATTTAGAAATTCAGTTTTTAGAATTGCTAAATGACATCGATTCAAAGGAAGATATTCAATTTATCTTAGATAGTTTTAAAGCAATTCCTTTATCAATCTTAAAACTTTTACAAAAATTATTCTTCACAATTAAAATCACATTTTTTGAAGCTAATTTTTCGACACTACAAACTTCTTTCACTAGAAACTTTAATAAAGGTTCACCAATTATTTTTGCGTAATTCTTCTTTCATATTGAATCTATCAATATGAATCTACTTTTTTTTACACAAAATAATTACTAAATGAAACAGATTTATATGTGGATTTTGTTGCTATTTACGAGCATCAGTTTTTCGCAAACAACAATTACCGGTACAATTACAGATAAAAATACCGGAGAAAAAATCCCTTCTGTAAGTATTTCTTCATCAACAAAAAACGGAACAACTTCAGATTTAAATGGAAATTATTCAATTGAAGTTACAGGTAAAAATCAATTTT
>CAJQQH010000189.1 GCA_905480405.1 uncultured Polaribacter sp.
CCGAAATTTCACCAATACTACATAAGTTTAGATCGTTGAATTTTAAAATATTCATCAATACAGAACCTTTATAAGCTTCACTAATATCACCAGCAATAAAATTAGCTAAAATGCCTGCTTGCTCTTCTGCTGCAGAAGTAATTCCGAATAATTTATTTTCGAATTCTGCAATTTCACCAATCGCAAAAACATCTGGATGAGAAGATTGTAAATGCTGATTTACTTTTACACCACGACCACAAATAATTCCGTTGTTTTTTGCAATTTCTATATTTGGTCTTGTACCAATTGCATATACAATTGCGTTAGCAGTAATGTATTTTCCACTTTTTAGGTTAATGTTTAATTCACCTGTTTCTTCATCATCAAAAACTGTACTTACTTCATTATCAAAATAAATTTGTATTCCTCTTTCTTGAACATTTAATGATAATAATTTACTTGAAATTTTATCTAATTGACGTTCCATTAATCGAGAAGCACGTTGTATAATGGTAATTTTTACATTTTTATGCTTCATAGCTGCTGCTAGTTCTAAGCCTAATAAACCACCACCAACAATAACAACATGCTGTTCTTCTGGAGGTAAGCCTGTTGCGTCTAAATAATTTTTAAAACGATCTGCATCATTTTTATTTCTCATGGTAAAACGCCCAGGTAAATCTATCTGTACATCTTTTGGTATAAATGGTCTACTACCTGTAGCAAGAATCAATTTATCAAAAGAATGTGTTTCTCCGCTAGAATCAGTAACAATTTTAGATTCTTTGTCAATCTTTTCTATAATTGTTTCTGGATGAATCTTAATGTTTAAATTATTTAATTCATCATTTTTTATTTTTAATAATTGCTCCCAAGAAAGCTCTTCTGTAATATATTCTGGTAATAAAACACGATTGTAGAATAAATTAGATTCTTTAGAAAAAACATGAATTTCATCTACTTCATTATAGTCTCTATAATTTTGTAAAAATCGGAACGCGGCAGCACCAGCACCAGCAATTATAATTTTCTCTTTCGGTTTTTTATATTTTGATACAGATACTGTTGTAAATTTAAAATCAGGTTCTTTAGAAACAGGATCTACATGTGTATTTGTTAAGTTATTTGCTCTGTTTAAATTACTTTGTAGAATTTTTCCCCAATGCATAGGTAAAAATACAACGCCTTTTTTAATTTCGCCTGTAACTTTTGCACGAACTCTAACAGTTCCGTTAGAGCTTTTGATTTCTGTAATATTACCATCTTTTATTTTACTCAAATAGGCATCTACAGGGTTAATTTCTAAAACAGGTTTTGGGTAATGTGTTTTTAATCTAGCTACTTTTCCTGTTTTGGTCATAGTATGCCATTGGTCTCTAACGCGACCAGTAGTTAATATTAAAGGAAACTCATCATTTGTTTTTACAGATGTATTTTTTATTGTAGACGGTAAGTTAAAAATTGCTTTTTGAGAAGGAGTATAGAATTTTTTATCTTCAAATAGGCGAGGGGTTCCTTTACTTCTATATTCGTTAACAGGCCATTGAAAAGTTCCTTCGTTTTTTAAACGATTATAATTTAAAAAAGAAACATCAATATTGGTTCCTTTTGTCATTGACGCATATTCGTCATAAATTTCTTCTGCTCCATTAAAATCAAAACCTCTAAAGCCCATTCTCTGTGCAAAATCACAAAAAATTTCTACATCGGGTCTTGCTTCTCCAGGAGCTTCAATTTCTTTTGGTAAATAAGAAATTCTTCTTTCAGAATTTGTCATTGTACCTTCTTTTTCTAACCAAGCAGCTGCGGGTAAAACTAAATCTGCATATTCTAAAGTATCAGATTTATGAGAAATTTCTTGTACAACTACAAATTTAGAATTTGCCATCGCTTTTTCTATTCTATGAGAATTTGGCATACTAACCAAAGGATTTGTACATGCTATCCAAACTGCTTTTAATTTTCCGCTTTCTAAGGCATCAAACATTTCTGTAGCGGTTAATCCTGGTTCTGGAGATATTTTATCAACTCCCCAAAATTGTGCAACTTCTCTTCTGTGTTCTTCGTTTCCTAAATCTTTATGAACTGCCAATAAATTAGCCATTCCACCAACTTCTCGACCACCCATTGCATTTGGCTGACCAGTTAATGAAAAAGGACCTGATCCTGGTTTACCAACTTGTCCTGTAATTAGAGATAAGTTTAAAAGAGATGTGTTTTTATCTGTACCAATAACACTTTGGTTTAAACCCATTGCCCACATGCTTATAAATCCTTTAGAAAGACCAATCGTTTCTGCAGCTTTTTGAATGTCTTTTTCTGGAACACCACATATTTTAGAAGCTTCTTTTAATGATGTTCCAAAAATTAATTTTTTGTATTCGTCAAAACCTTCTGTATGTTTCTTGATAAAGTTATTGTCAATTAAACCTTTTTTAAATAAACATCTTGCAATGGCATTGTATAAAACAACATCGGTACCAGGTGTTAATTGTAAGTGTAAGTCTGCAAATTTTGCAGAATCTGTTTTACGAGGGTCAATAACAATGACCTTTACGTTAGAACCTTCTTCTTTTCTTTTTTCAATTCGTCTAAATAGAATTGGATGACACCAAGCAGGATTTGCACCAGTTATTAAAAAACAATCTGCAAGTTCAATATCGTCATACGAAATTGGTACACTATCTTCTCCAAAAGTTTTTTTGTATCCAACAACAGCAGAACTCATGCATAAACGTGAATTCGTATCTATATTATTGGTTCCTAAAAAACCTTTAGTTAGCTTGTTAGCTATGTAATATTCTTCAGTTAAACTTTGTCCTGATACATAAAATGCTACAGAATCTGGACCGTGTTTTTTTATAATAGATTTAAAAACATTAGCTGCTCTATCTAAAGCGTTATCCCAAGAAACTCTTTCGCGTGGATGTGAACGAGACCATCTCATTTCTGGGTATAAAATTCTATCTGAAGTATCGTTTGCTACATAATGCAAATTCATACCTTTAGAACATAACATTCCTTTGTTTACAGGATGGTCTTTATCACCTTCAACAAAAATCTTGTTGTTAATGTCTTTTTTTACAATAATACCACAACCTACACCACAATAAGAGCAAGTTGTTTTAATTTCATTTTTTATCATTTAGACCAAGATTTTATACTAAAATACGACATTAAGTTTTTACTAAACAAAGTTGATTTTATTATTTTGAATACTTTAAAAAAGCATCTGTAGAATTTTTAAATCAATAAAAAAAGACAGTATAAATAGTTAATTGTGTTTTTCGATTTAAAAAGAACTATAAAATTGGGGGACTATTATCTTACTAATTCTTTACCTTTATTGGTGTTAACTTTGAAGCAAGTTCATTTAATGCTTGTGGGGCTTCTTCTTTTTCCTCTTCTGTAGAAAACTTAATCGTTAGAGCAATTATTCCTGTAACAACAACCACAAAACCTATTAACAAATACCCACTAGAAACAGCACTTGAAGATGCAACAGATTGCGCTGCTTTAACCACTTCTTCTCCTAAGCCTTCATTTGCAGCAATTGCTGTTTTTTCTGCCAATGCAGATTTAGATTTCAATAACATTGCTGCTAAGAAAGCCCCAACATTTCCTCCTGCTCCTACAATACCAGAAACAGAACCAATTGCTTTTTTATTGATAAATGGCACTACAGAAAACGTAGCTCCTTCTGCCATTTGAACACTTAAGCTAAACATAATTAATAAAACAACCCCTAAGACTAAACTGGTTGCTCCTGAGAAAAATATAAGTATTACTCCTTGTAAGGTTAAGATGAAAGATAAAAATAAAACACGACCTCTTAACCCTTTTAATTTTCCAAATTTATCACCAAAGAAACCGCCTAAAGTTCTTGCAAAAATATTCATTAGTGCAAATGATAATACAATATTACCTGCAGTAACTCTTTCTAATTGAAAAGTGTTTTGAAGATAATCATCCATAGTACCATAAACAGTTAATTCAATTCCAAAACTTGCAGCATACACTACAAAAAGAATCCAAACTCTGTAATCTTTTAATACTTCTAAGAACCCTATTTGATCTTTTTTTGTAACTATCATGTCTCCGGAAGCTTTTAATTCTTTAAAGTTTCCTTTAGGTGTGTCTGTTGTAAATAAGTAATATACAATTCCCATTAAAAAACAAATAACACCAGCAATAACCATAGAGTATCTCCAAGCTTCACCATCTGCAACTCCAAAAGCAACAACGGCTGCTGCTATTAATGGCATTCCTAACCTGTTAGCTCCACCACCTAAATTACCCCAACCTGCAGAAGTTGCATTTGCAGTACCTACAATATTTGTCGCAAACATTAAAGAGGTGTGTACTTGTGTAATAACAAAGGAAGCACCAATAAAACCAATAAATAATCTACAAATTAAAAATTGAGTTGGTGTTTGTACCATTCCGCATAATATTACAGGAATTGCTCCTAACATTAATAGCCAAGTGTAACATAATCTTGGGCCATATTTGTCGCATAATTTACCAATAAGTAAACGTGCAAAAACAGTACCCGAAACTGCTAAGATAATTGAGTTCCATTTTTGATCTGGAGTTAAACCTAAATCTTTTACAACATCTGGCATAAAAGGAACAATACCAAACCATGAAAAGAAACATAGAAAGAATGATATTGATGTAATCCAAAATGTACGAGTAGAAACATTTTTAAAATCTAATAGACTTAATTTTGTTGATTTTTCTTGAGCTAAATTTATCACAATACATATTTTTAGTTACACAAAACTAAGTATAAATACTTAATTAATGTGTTAAAAATTACGTATATTTTGATTATTAGTAGATTAATAATTACGTAATAGCGATTTTAAGAATTTGATAAAATAGGTGTTAAAAAAAAGATAATTATATTAATTGAAACTCTTTTGCTTTATTCGTTAGCTCTTGTAAGTTTTTAGCTTCTAGTTTTTTCATTAAATTAAAACGATGCACTTCTGCAGTACGTTTACTTATGGTCAATTCTTCTGCTATATCTTTATTATTTTTTAACTCTAGAACTAGAGTTAATATTTGTCTTTCTCTTTTTGTTAATTTAAAAGGGAGTGTTTTTATTTCTTTTTTAGGTTCTGTTAAAGTATTTGTATTTCCGTTTACGAAGTTGTTCATGATAATTGAAGAAACATCTCCGGTAAAATACTTACCTCCAGTAGCTAATTTATGTATAGCTTTTAAAAATTCTTTTTTACTAGCACCTTTAAGTAAATATCCGTCAGCACCTGCTTGTATAGCTTTTACTACGTATTCTTCAGAATCATGCATAGAAAGTACTAATGTTTTAACATCAATCTTTTTTTTGGTGATTTCTGCAACTACTTCAATACCATTCATTTCTGGCATTCTAATATCTACAATAAGAATATGAGGTTTGTTTTTAGTGATTACTTCTAAAGCTTCTTTTCCGTTAGAAGCTTCATCTAAAACATTTATTCCTGCTTGATCTTCTAAAAGAGCCTTTATTCCGTTTCTTACCAAAACGTGGTCGTCTGCTAAAACTACATGTATCATAATTGTAATATTTTATACGTACAAAAATAGCAAATTTAAGTAAAGTTACGTATTTTTTTAAAGTGGGATATTTAAAGTTACTCGAGTTCCTTTTCCTAACTCGGAATTTAAGAATAAACGTCCATCTATATATTTAATGCGTTCCTTCATAAAAGTCATTCCCATTCCACCATCTCCATTTTTAACTTTCTTAACCTTTGATGGTTCAAAACCTTTACCATCATCATCAATATTAATGCTTAAAATGTTTTTACTATGAGAGAGAGAGACTAATATATGTGAAGAATCGGCATATTTAATAGCATTATTAATTGCTTCTTGTGTTATTCTATAAATATTAATTTCTACTAAAGAATCTAGCCTTTCATTAAAATCTGTTTTATTAAAAAATATAATTTCTTTTCCTGTTAACCTTCCTAATTCCTGTGTTAACTTATTAATTGCAGGCACAATACCATGATCTGCTAATTCTGGAGGAGTAAGGTTAAAAGTGGCAGTTCTAACACCTTTTATAATATTGGTTGTTAATTCTTTTAAATGTTCAATTTTAGAGGTAGTTTTCTCAATATCTTCCATATTAATACTTTCTAGATTGTACTTTAATCCAGTAAGCATTTGCCCGATTCCGTCATGAACATCTTTAGCAATTCTGTTTTGTTCTTTCTCTTGATTTTCAATAATCTTACTTGAGACTATTTTTTGCTGACTCATTTTTTCTTCGAAATTCGCCTTTGTAAGTCTCTCTATTTCTAATTGATCTGCTTTTCTATCTGTAATTTCTGAAGCTATAATTAATAATTCAGATTTATCTTTTAAAGGACTATAAGGTATTATAGCCATTTCTAACCAAACTTCTTTACCGTTTTTGATGGTCGTTTTTACTTCACCCTGCCAACCTGTTTTTTTAAATTGATTTATTAAATCTTCTATAGCAAGTTGCTCTTTTTCATTACTAGACAAAATATTCCAAAAAAAGGTCTCTTTTTGAAATTTTGATAATTTAAACAATCTCGAAAATTTTTTTCCAATATGAATTAAATTTCCGTTTGGGTAAATTCTAGCAAATAACAATGTCTCATCCATTGCTTGAGTTAATGCACGTAATTCTTTAATAGATTTTTCTTTAGAAATACTTAGTTCATCTGCATCGTAAGCCATTTTTTTAGCTTTTTTCTCTGCTGATAATAATTTAGACAACGTTTTTTTTACAGATTTTGCTGTTGGTAAAAAGATAAATAAAAGTTCTCCTAAAAGAATTAATAAAGTTAATATCATTAAAAAGAATTCTAACTTTCTTAACCATGCTACTTTTTCATCTGCTTCTAAGTCATATTGGTTTACAATATCGTCCATCATTAATAAAAAGTAGTTTTCATTACTGGTTACTTTTTTAATATCAGGAGTTAGAGAGTTGATAGAAATTAAAGGTGTATTTTTTAATTTTTGCAGAATATTTTTTGATGCTTTTTGTATAGTTTCAAAAATTGGGTTTATTGTTTTAAACTTATTTTTTATAGCAACACTATTCTGTTTAGGTAGTCCTAAACTGTCATTACCTTTTTGTAGAGCGTAATGAGATAATTGCCATAAATAGAGTGTCTTACTTATTTTTTTTATGGCTTTATTTCTTTGTTTTTTATCACTGTAAACCGAAAGAGAAACTATTTCTTTTGTTAATTTCTGACTCAACATTCTTTGCCTACCTGCAATATTTATTACTGTAGAATCGGTTTGTTGTTTATTTAAGTGATTACGTACTAATATTTGACTAACAATTACCGAAAGTGCAATAGTACTTAAGGCAATAATATACAATCGGCTTAATTTATCAAACGTTCTTTGGTCTAATGAGTTGCCGTTTTTAGTCATTTTGGATTGCTTTTTTTTAAGAAATCGCTTGTTTTACTAATGCCAAACTTTTATCAGTAAACGGAATTTTTAAAGCTGCATCATGTCCTTTTAGAGACATTTTTACCCACGTTTTCTTTAAGATATCAATAATTTTTTCGTCTGTATGTTTTGCTGCAAACTCATCTAAATAATAGTCTAGAAAAACAAGACAGATAACGTCTTCTAAAGTTTGAGATTCTTCGTTTTTCTTAATTAATTTTTTTAAAACAATTTTCTGAACTCTTTCTACAAATTGAGCATCAAAACCTACTTGTTCTAAAATTTCCCCAGTAATGTTTGCGTGCATTTTTTTTAATTCTTCACGCCATTTTAAGTAACCAACTCTATCCATTGGGTACTCTTTTCTACCAATTTTCCAACGACAAATGTGTTGTGCTCTAGCAGCAATTTGAAGTGCTTTAGATGCATTTGGCTCAAATTGTAGTAACTTTCTTGTCATCCTTTGAGAGTATAGTAACTCTTTAGGGTATTCTAAGTCAGCAACTTGATACGTATTTGTGTCTTCAGCATTTTTTTTGTCAATAATTGCAATGGCAGTTTCAAATCTTGTTGGCTTCATCTTTTGGTTTTATTCCGAAAAGCCAATATACACATTTTCTCCTTCAATTTTAACAGGATAAGTAGCAATAGGGGCTAAATCTGCATTTAAATTTTCTCCTGTTTCTAAAGAAAAAGTTTTTTTATGTAATGGACAAGCAATTTTAGGAATCCCTTTATGATCGCCTAACATACCTCTAGACAATACGTTTTCTTGTTTTTCTGGCGATAAATTTTGACAAGCATACCATTTATTCAATCTAGAAAAATTAAAAACAGCAATTTGTAAATTTTTATATTTTACGCATGCTCCACCATCTTTAGGAAAAGCACTAATAGGAGCAGCTTTAAACCAAACTTTTACTTCTTCTTCTTTTACTGATTTGTATTTTAAAAGTAATGTGTCCATAATTATATTTTTTGTTGATATGTTCTTGATACAAAATTTCTTAAAAAGAAATTTCACTTGAACTGATAGTACGTTTTAATTTTAAGTTGTCATATCGAGTAATTTTGGATTTCGTAAAATTGTATCGAGATGATTTTTATTACTTAATTTATCTTTAATTTTTCCAAAGTTCTGGCATTTTCTGGTCACGTAAAGGAACAAAAACCAAATTATCATCTCTATCGTCTGAATTTACAAAATGCTGAAAACGTTTTTCTGTTTCCTCATTTTCGATAGCTTGTTTCCATTCACATTCGTAAGCGTCAACTAAAAATTGCATTTCATTTTCTAAATCTTCAACAATATTTAAGCTGTCTTCTATAACTACTTTTTTCAATTGCTCTATTCCGCCTTCTAATTTATCTAACCAAGCAGCAGTTCTCATTAATGGAGCAGCGGTTTGTATGTAGTAAATTAGGTATCTATCTAAATACTTTATAACCGTTTCATTGTCTATTTTTTCTGCTAATAATTGTGCGTGTCTTGGTGTTGCTCCACCATTTCCACCAACATAAAGATTCCAACCACCTTCTACAGCAATAATACCAAAGTCTTTACCTCTAGCTTCCGCACATTCACGGATACAGCCAGAAACACCACCTTTAATTTTATGAGGAGAACGTAAACCTTTATATCTATTTTCTAATTCGATAGCAAATGTGATACTTTCATCTAAACCGTAACGACACCAAGTAGAACCTACACAACTTTTTACAGTTCTTAAAGATTTACCGTATGCGTGTCCACTTTCAAAACCAGCAGCAATTAACTCTTTCCAAATTGCAGGTAAATCATTTAACTCTGCACCAAAGAAATCGATACGAGCTCCACCGGTAATTTTTGTATATAAATTATATTTTGAACCAATTTGACCTAAAACAATTAAATCTTCTGGAGTAACTTCTCCACCAGCAATTCTAGGTACAACAGAATAGGTTCCGTTACGCTGTATATTAGCTAAAAATTTATCGTTTGTATCTTGGGTAACGTCTTCTTTATTTGGAGTATCATTATATAAACTTGCAAATATTGAAGAAACTAATGGTTTACATGTTTCACAACCATGTCCTTCACCACAAGTATCTAAAACTTCATTAAAAGAAGTTAATTTTTTAGCTTTTATAATTCCGTATAATTCTTGCCTGCTATATTCGAAGTGTTCACAAATTACATTTTTAACCGTTTTACCAAGAGATTTTAACGTTTCGTTTACTAAATCTGTAACCATTGGTTTACATCCACCACAACTTGTACTTGCTTTTGTAGAAGATATAACTCCAGCTAAATCTTCGCAAGAACCATCTTTAATCGCTCCACATATTTGACCTTTACTAACATTCTCACAAGAACAAATTTGCGCTTCATCTGGTAAATCTAATGCACTACCAAAAGCACCGCCTTCTGTTGCTGGTAATATTAATTGTGCTGCATCTTCAGGAATTGCCATTCCGTTTAAAAATACTTGATGTAACATATTATAGTCAGACGCATCACCTACTAAGATTCCTCCTAATAAAGACTTGCCATCTAAACTAACGTTTATTCTTTTATATAAATGCTGTGTTTTGTTTTCGAAAATAACAGAATGTCCTTTTGATGCAGGCATAAAAGGCTCTCCAAAACTTGCTACGTCTACACCAATTAATTTTAATTTGGTAGACATATCTATTTCTGCAGGCATTAGCTCATCAACCTTTCCAATAATTTGATTTACTGCAATACCAGCCATATCATAACCAGGAGCAACTAAACCGTAAATCATTTGATTATATAAAGCAACTTCTCCGATAGCAAAAATGCTTTTATCAGAAGTTTGCATTTTATTGTCAACTACAATTCCGCCACGAACACCCATTTCTAACCCTGAAGTTTTACCAAGTTCATCTCTTGGTCTAATTCCGGCAGAAACCACTAACATTTCAACATCTAAAACATCATCTTCACCAAACTCCATTCCTGTAATAGTGGAGTCGCCTAATATTTGATTAGTAGCTTTGCTTAAGTGGATGTTTAATCCTATAGATTCTAAT
Organism: uncultured Polaribacter sp.; assembly: GCA_905480405.1. Lineage (GTDB taxonomy): Bacteria > Bacteroidota > Bacteroidia > Flavobacteriales > Flavobacteriaceae > Polaribacter. The sequence continues at coordinate 10,474 of CAJQQH010000189.1, forward strand.
TTTAATTGTAATACTTTACTACTTCTTGCATCTAATTGTCTTGGCATTAATTTAGGAGCAAACTCTACAATATGCGGTTCTAATCCCATATCCATTACAGCTTTACCAGCTTCTAAACCTAGTAAACCACCTCCTAAAACTGCAGCTCTTGCATTTGGGTTTTTCTCTTTAAGTTTAGCAGCATAACCCAACATGCCTTCTAAATCTTCAATAGTTCTGTAAACAAATACTCCTTCTTTTTCTACACCTTTAATTGGTGGTACAAAAGCAGAAGAACCAGTAGCTAAAACTAAATAATCGTAATTAAGAACTCTATTTTTTGCAGTAATAATTGTTTTTGTTTCTCTTTGAATATCAGAAACCCTTTCATCTACAACTAAATCTATTCCGTTTTCTTTATACCATTCTGCAGGCGCCATTTCTAAGGCTTTTGCATCTTGATTTTCGAAAAACTCACTTAAATGAACTCTATCATAAGCAGGTCTTGGTTCTTCACCAAAAACAATAACTTTAAAATTTTTACTTTCTTGAGTGGCTGCAAATTTTTCACAAAATTTATAACCAACCATTCCATTTCCTACTACAATAATTGTTTTCATAACTACGTATTTAAAACACAAAACTAAGTATTTTTTACGTATTTTAATGTGTTGTCTTGTTATTATTTTACGTAGATTCATTAAATTTATCAATATCTTAAAAGAACTAATCTTATTTTTTGAATTTTTAAAATTTTGCTAGTTCAATTACATATTATGCATTGTGAGTATCTATATTAAAAGCTTTTTTAAGGTTAATTTTATGCTATAAAGTTTTCTGGTAGTATTTTAGTTAATAATGTATTTATTTTTGAGGATAAATAAAAAACTTATCTTGTTAGAAATTATTTTTTTATGAAAGCAATTGTTTGTAGTAATTTTGGAACTCCAGATACTTTAATTTTTCAGGAAATTGAGAATCCAACTCCAAAAGGAGATGAGATTTTGATTAGAGTAAAGGCTTGTAGCGTTAATTTTCCAGATACCTTAATCATTCAAGGTAAATATCAATTTAAACCCCCGTTTCCTTTTTCTCCCGGAAGTGATGTTGCAGGCTTTATAGAAAAAATAGGAGACAATGTAAAACATTTTAAAGTAGGAGATGAGGTAGTTGGTTTTATTCCGTTTGGTGGTTTTGCAGAAAAGGCAATTGTAAAAGCTACAGATTGTTTTCCGAAACCTAAAGGAATGTCTATGGTAAATGCATCTGCTTTTTTATTAGCTTATGGTACCTCTTATCATGCGTTAAAAGATAGAGCAAATTTAAAAGAAGGAGAAACTATCCTAATTTTAGGAGCTTCTGGTGGTGTTGGTTTAACGGCTTTAGAATTAGCAAAGTTAATGGGAGCAAAGGTAATTGCAGCTGCATCATCTAAAGAAAAATTAGATTTATGTAAAAAATTTGGAGCCGATGATGTAATTAATTATACAGAGGAAAGTTTAAAAGATAGGGTTAAAGAATTAACAAACGGAAAAGGAGTAGACGTTATTTATGATCCTGTTGGTGGGCATTTTTCTGAATTAGCTTTACGAGCAATTGCTTGGAAAGGAAGGCATTTAGTTATAGGTTTTGCTAATGGCGAAATTCCTAAAATACCAATTAATTTAACCTTATTAAAAGGTGCGAGCATTGTTGGTGTTTTTTGGGGTTCATTTGCTCAAAAAGAGCCTAAAAAGAGCTTAGAGAATATTAAACAACTATTAGCGTGGTTTGTTAAAGGTGATGTAAAACCACATATCGATAAAACTTATTCTTTAGAAAATGCACCAAAAGCTTTAGAAGATATGATGCAAAGAAAAGTAAAAGGTAAAATTGTTATTGATATGGATTTGTAGCTACCTAAAACTCCAACCTTTATAATTACTAGAAGCCTCTAAGTTGTTTTCTAAGTTATCTGGTAAGTTAGGAAAAAAATTAATGCCAGTTTTCTTCTCTAACTCGTCAATAGATACAACAAACTCATATAAAGGTTTATCACTTTCTTTATGAGGTAATAAAAAAGCAATGGCTTTAATTTCTGGTTGCGTGTAATCTAATAGTATCTTATAGAACTGATTAGGTACAGAAACTCTTTCTGAGCCAATAGTTTTTAAATTATTTTCTAAAATACCGCCTGTAATTACATACAAATGATTGTATTTTTTAGCCCAATATCTTGTTTTTTGCTCTAATTTATTCCAAATACCAGCATTAAAACTATGTTTTTGTGGTGATATATTAGAAGTATAAAAAGTTTCATCATAACTTTCTTTAGTTAAGCGTCTATCTCCTGCAGGACACAAATGGCCTCTATCATAACCAGATTTTTTATAGTTTTTCCAATGAGCAGAGTTTGTCTTAACCTTTGGGTCTTCATTAAAATAAGGACGCTTTCTATTGGTGTATACAATGTCCTTTTTATCTAAAGAATATGCTACCCATTCTGGTTGTTCGTGTTTTTCTGAATACGATAAATTATAACCTTCATGTTTTACAATTTGACCCGTTGTAGAAGTTGGTAAATAATTAAAACCTTTAATATTTACGGTCTGTTTTACATCAGTTTGATTAAAAGAACTGCTTTCAGATTTTTCTTCATACAAATAATAAGACAATACAATAACTAGTAAAATTGCAGAAATTATTCTTCTCTTCATTTTTTTAATTTAATGATTTCAAAATCATCAGTTTTTACTGTATTTAAAAATAAATTATTTGCTTCTTCTGGTGGGGTTGTTAATTTTCTTTTTGTTAAATCTATCCAAGCTCCATAAACTTTTATGATCGCCGATAGTTTTCCGGCTTCGTTAAAAACTTCGTGGGTAATTTTCCAACGTTCATTATTTGCAGAAAGACCAGATAACTTCATATTAACAGAAATGTTTTCTCCTAAATGAATTTCTTTTCTAAATGAAGTTTCTTCTGTAAATAGAATAGGGCCAATATTGTGTTTAGTAAATTCTTGTATAGAAAAATTTTGTTCAGAGAAATAACGAACTCTTACTTCTGCTGCATACTCGTTGTATGCGGTATGACGCATGTGTCTATTAGGATCAAAATCAGACCATTTTGTGGCAAATGTTACTTGAAAACTCATTCTGCTAAATTAAAAAACCTGATACGCTTCTCAAACATATCAGGCTTAAATATTTATAAATTTATATTTTTTTAGTTTTTAACAATTTCTGCTTTGTCTTTTAATTTTAATTCACTTAAAACATTTAAAGCTTCAGAAACGTACATGTCTTTAGATAAGTTTTTATGCCATGCCATTCTTTTATCAGCTAAATCCTTATTGTCTTTAAATAATGATTGCTCATATTTTGGTGACGTATATGTAAGGTTAGATTTGTAATCGAAAACAGATTTAAATTGTTTAGACTCTAGGTCTTTTTCTTCATTTTCTTTAAAAAACTTTTTATAGTTTAAAGAATAAGAAGAATCATCTTGGTTTTCTTTTAACCATTTAGCATATTCATTTACTAGTTTAAAATTAGTATCAGTTGCAATTCTTTGTTTACTATTATAAACAACGTCTGCAAAATTTGAATAAGAATTTGTTTTCGAATATTTTGCTTGGGGTACTTTGTCCCAAGCTAAAGCACCATCTAAATCACGTTCTCCAACTTTCATATAACTATATCTACTTGGCATTGCAATATCTGAATAAACACCTTCTTTTTGAGTAGAACCTCCATTAACTCTGTAGAATTTCTGAATGGTCATTTTTAAATAACCCAAGTCTTTTTCATACTTCGGGTAATATTGATTAAGAGGTAAAATATTTTGAACAGTTCCTTTTCCGTAAGTTTGATTTCCTCCTAAAATTACAGCTCTTTTATAATCTTGCATTGCAGCAGCAAAAATTTCTGAAGCAGAAGCAGAAAATTCATTTACTAATAAAACCACAGAGCCTTCCCATTGAATTTTAGGATCGATGTCGTTTTTTATAATCGGATTTTCTCCTCTGTATTTTACTTGTACAATTGGGCCTTTATCTATAAATAAACCAGATATTTCTATGGCAGTTTTTAAAGATCCACCACCATTATTTCTTAAGTCTACAATTAAGCCAGAAACACCTTCGGCTTTTAATCTTGCAATCTCTTTTTCCATGTCTTTAGCAGAATCTCTAGAATCTAAATCTTTAAAATCGATATAAAAACTTGGTAAATCTATAATTGCATATTTTTTGCCCTCTTTTTCTACAATACTAGACTTTACAAATGTTTCATCTAATTGAACAACATCTCTAATAATTGAAATTACTTTTATAGAACCATCTAATTTTTTCTTTACGGTTAATTTAACTTCTGTTCCTTTTTTTCCTTTGATAAATTTAATAGCATCATCTAAACGCATACCAACAATATCTAAAGGTTCTTTATCTCCTTGGGCAACTTTTAATATGATATCTCCTGCTTCTAAGTCTCCTTGTTTCCAAGCTGGACCACCAGAAACTAACTCAAAAACATGAGTATAAATTCCTTTTTTCTGTAAACGAGCACCAATACCTTCTAATTTTCCAGAAATACTTTGATCGAATCTTTCTTTTATTCTTGGAGCCATGTAAGTAGTATGTGGATCAAAAGCACCTACAACAGAATTTAAAAAAGTAGAAAACCAATCTTCATGCTCTAGTTCTTCAATTCTAATATAGAGCTCATCCATGTTTTTTAAAACTTCTACTCTTGCCTTTTTTTCTAAGGTTTTAAAAGAATCAATTTTAAATTTTTTGTCTTTTTTTAATTTATCATTTTGCAATTCTGTTTCTTCTTGCACTCTGCTTAATGTTTGAAGTTTTAATTGTTTTCTCCAATAATCAATTAATTGATTATCATTTTTAGCAAACGAAATTTCATCATACTCTAAATTAATATTTTCTTTTTTCTTAAAGTTAAAAGGTTGTGCTAACAACTCTCCATAATAAGATTTTGCGTTTTTAATTTTACTTAAAAAACGACTATATACTAAGTTGTAAAAAGTTAAATCGTCTTTTAATAATTGATTATCAATTTCATATTTGTATTGCGAAAATTCTTTAAGATCTTCTTGTGTAAAATAACGTTTATTTGGGTCTAAGCCTTCAATAAATGAAGTGTATACTTGTTCAGAAAAATCATCATTCATGTCTTTAATAACAAAATGACCTCTTGTTAAAATATTTTTTAAAACATAAACAAGAATTTTATCCTTCTCAGGATCTGTATTGGTTATTATTTCTGATGCATTTACAGCAAAACTATTTACTAATAGGGCAAGTGCTATAAGTATAGTGCTAAATTTAAATTTCGTCTTCATAAATCTTCTGTCGTTATTTTTATTCTTTAATTACTTTTACTTCTTGCTAAACTACTAAAATAATGCCAAGTTCTTTAATATTGGTTTTAGATATTGAGAAAAAGCTTTTAGTAATACAATGTTACATAAAAACGAACTCTTTTATTCTTTACAAAATGTTAAAAAGAAAATCGTTTAAAATAAATTACATTTGTATTTAAAACTACAAAGATGCAAGAAAAGCCTTTAATTTTAATTACGAATGATGATGGTATAACTGCTCCTGGAATTAGAGCACTTATTAAAATAATGAATAAGATAGGAGAAGTTGTTGTAGTAGCTCCTGATAGTCCGCAAAGTGGAATGGGACATGCAATTACTGTTGATAATGTTTTAACTTGTAATCCTATTACTATAGATGATGGACCTCAACTTGAATATACTTGTTCTGGGACACCAGCAGATTGTGTAAAAATGGCAATTAGTGAAATTTTAAATAAAAAACCAGATTTGTGTGTTTCTGGTATAAATCATGGAGCTAATTCTTCTATTAACGTTATTTACTCTGGTACAATGAGTGCAGCTGTAGAAGCAGGTATAGAGGGGATTCCTGCAATTGGTTTTTCTTTATTAGATTTTAAATGGCATGCAGATTTTAAACCATCAGAAGAATTTATTAAAAAAATAACATTAAACACTCTTTTAAACGGTTTGCCAGAAGGCATTGTTTTAAATGTAAATATTCCTAATTTAAAGGCAGAAGAAATAAAAGGCGTTAAAATTTGTAGACAAGCAAATGGTGTTTGGAAAGAGAATTTTGATAAACGTAAAAGTCCGTTTGGAAAAGAATATTATTGGCTTTCTGGCGAGTTTGTAAACAGAGATAAAGGGCAAGATACAGATGTGTATGCCTTAGAAAACGGATATGTTTCAATAGTTCCTGTACAATTTGATTTAACAGCACATCATATGATTCAAAAACTAAATTCTTGGGAACTATAAAAAAAGATATTTTAATTGGAGTTTTAATTTCTCTTTTTGCAACAGCAGCTGGTATTTTCTTGTATCTAGAATATTTTTCTAGATATAGTTTTAATGAAACTTTAGAATTTATTGCTGATGGAAAATTGTATGGAAAAGTATTGTCTTTAGCAGCAATTCCTAATTTGTTTGTATTTTTTATTTTCATCAAAAAGAAACAAGACCATAGAGCTAAAGGGGTTTTGTTAGCAACAATTTTAATCGCTTTAGCTACTTTAGTTTTAAAGTTTATATAACTGAGATTACGTCTCCTCGAGCGCAGTCGAGAAGTTTTAACAAGGCTCGACTGCGCTCGAGCAGATAGTTTACATTTATGAAATACTACATAATTGCAGGTGAAGCTTCAGGAGATTTACACGGTTCTAATTTAATGAAAGCCTTGTATAAAGAAGATGCAAATGCAGACATTCGTTTTTGGGGTGGAGATTTAATGCAAAACGTTGGTGGTACTTTAGTAAGCCATTACAAAGAGCGTGCTTTTATGGGGTTTGTAGAGGTTTTGTTAAATATAAGAACTGCTTTAGGATATATAAAATCATGTAAAAAAGATATTGCAAAATTTAAGCCAGATGCAATTATTTTTATTGATAATTCTGGATTTAATTTACGAGTTGCTAAATGGGCAAAACAACAAGGCTTTAAAACTAATTATTATATTTCTCCGCAAGTTTGGGCGAGTAGATCTGGTAGAGTAAAAGATATTAAAAGAGATGTAGATAACATGTTTGTGATACTACCTTTCGAAAAAGATTTTTACAAAAAATACGATTATGATGTAACGTTTGTTGGGCATCCCTTAATTGATGGAATTGCGGGGAGAGAACAAGTAGATGAATATAAATTTAGAGCAAAACATAAATTAAGCGATAAGCCAATAATTGCTTTATTACCAGGAAGTAGAAAACAGGAGATTACAAAAATGCTTTCTGTAATGTTATCTTTGGTTAATGATTTTTCTGGTTACGAATTTGTAATTGCTGGTGCTCCAAGTCAGGATTTTTCTTTTTATAAAGAAATTATAGGAACAAGAAATGTAAGTTTTATCAACAATAAAACATATGATTTATTAAGTGTTTCAAACGCAGCACTAGTAGCTTCTGGAACAGCAACTTTAGAAACAGCATTGTTTAAAGTGCCTCAAGTGGTTTGTTACAAAGGAGGGAATATTTCATACCAAATTGCTAAAAGAATAATTACATTAAAGTTTATTTCTTTAGTAAACTTAATAATGGATAGAGAAGTTGTTACAGAGTTAATTCAGAACAATTTAACGACAGCCAATTTAAAAAAAGAACTCACTAAAATTTTAGATGTAAAACAAAGAGAGCGTTTATTCTTAGATTATTTTGAGTTAGAAAAAATATTAGGAGGTAAAGGTGCTTCTGAAAAAACGGCAAAACTAATTACTAAAAATTTGAAATTATAAGAGATGAAGAAATTATTGATTTTTGTAGTGTTTTTTTCATTAATTTTAAGTTCATGTTCATCTTCTAGAACTGTTGTTAATTCAACTAAGAAAACATCTTCTAAAGCAGATAAGATTGTAAGAAATGCTTTAAAATATAAAGGTGTAAAATATAAGTTTGGCGGAACAACAAGAAGAGGTATGGATTGTTCTGGTGTAGTTTATGTTGCCTTTGGTCAAGAGAGTTTTAAGTTGCCAAGAGTTTCTAGAGATATGGCAAAAAGAGGTAAAAAAATCTCTTTAAATAAAACTCAAAAAGGAGATTTGTTGTTTTTTCAAACAAATAAAAGTAGAAGACGAATTAATCATGTTGGTTTGGTTGTTTCAAATATAAAGGGGCAAATTCGATTTATTCATGCTACAACATCTAAAGGAGTTATTGTTTCTAATCTTTCTCAAAAGTATTGGAAAAAAGCTTTTGTAAAAGCAACAAAAGTACTGTAGTCTTTCTTTTAAAATAAAGTTGTAACTTCATTTCGCTATGAAAAGGTTACTTAATTATTTACCCTTGCACTTTGTTGTGCTTTTAATTTTAGGAATTTCTACTCAGTTTTTTTGCGAGTTTTGGCAATTTGGCTTTCTAAAATTAATTGGTTTACTTGCTTTAATTTCATTCTTTTTACTTTTTGTTAAGTATAAGAAAATACTTACATTTTTATCTTTTGTTTTATTCTTTTTTGTAGGTGTTTCTGTTGTTTACTTTAACAATGATGTTAATTATAAAGAATATTATCAAAATCATTTAAGTAACAATTCTACGGCAATCTTAAAAGTTAACAGTGTATTAAAATCTGGTAATTTTTATGATAAGTATGAAGTTGAAATCACACAAATTGATACTAATAAAACAAAAGGGATAGTACTTTTAAATGTTAAGAAAGATAGTGTTTTAAAGCCTTTAAAAACAGATGAATTTTTATTTGTAAAACCAATATTTAAAGAACTAATTCCGCCCTTAAACCCATATCAATTCAATTATAAAAGCTATTTAGCTAAAAAAGGAATACATCAACAATTATTTTTAGAGAATTCACAAATTAAAAGCTTAGGTTTTAAAGAAACTTCTTTATTTGGTTTGTCTTCTATATTTAGAGATAAAATTCAAATTTCGTTAAAAAAGTATCAATTTAAAACAGATGAATTAGCTGTTATTAAGGCTTTGTTACTTGGGCAAAGGCAAGATATTTCTAAAGAATTAATTACAGATTATTCTAGAGCTGGAGCTATACATATACTAGCGGTTTCTGGTTTACATGTAGGTATTATATTACTTATTTTATCTTGGCTTTTTAAACCTTTTGAAAAGTTGAGAAAAGGCAAATTTTTAAAAACATTTTTCATTATTTTATTTCTTTGGATGTTTGCTTTTGTTGCTGGTCTTTCTGCATCTGTTGTAAGAGCAGTAACTATGTTTACCTTTTTGGCAATAGGAATGTCTTTTAAGAGAAAAAATGTAGTTGAGTTTTCTTTAATAACATCAATGTTTTTTTTATTGATTGTAAAGCCAATGTTTTTATTTGATGTAGGTTTTCAATTAAGTTATTTGGCTGTTTTTGGTATTATTAGAGTGCAGCCCAAATTGTATGGAATTTATAAACCAAGATTTATAATTGATAAAAAAATATGGGAGTTAGTTACAGTTTCTGTGGCAGCTCAAATTGGTATTCTACCACTAACACTATATTATTTTCATCAGTTTCCAAGTTTATTTTTGTTATCTAATTTAATAATTATTCCTTGTTTAAGTACTATTTTAATTGTTGGTATTTTGGTTATTACTTTGTCTTTACTTGGTGTATTACCTCAGTTTTTAGCAGATATTTATGGTTTTGTTATCTCACAGATGAATAATTTTGTGAGTTGGGTTTCTAATCAAGAAGAATTTTTATTAAAAGAGATATCACTTTCGTTTTTAATGATGATTGCATTGTATGTTGCTATTACTTCTTTGACAAGGTTGTTAATTTATTTTTCACCTAAAAAAATAATTTATTTTTTAGCATCAATTCTATTTGTTCAAAGTATTTTTGTCTTTGAAAATTATCAGAAGAAAACAAAAAAAGAGTTTATTGTTTTCCATAAAAGTAGAAAGTCGGTTTTAGGAATTAGAGGAGGAAGTAGGTTTGAAGTACATCATAATTTAGATAGTTTGTCATTTCAAAAATTAAATTTAATTAGATCTTACAAAATTGGAGAAAACGTAAACCAAATTTTAGAAACAAACATTAATCCTATTTTTAAGTTTAATAAAATTCCGGTTTTGTTAATAGATAGCCTTGGCGTTTATCAGTTGAATCAACTTAAAAACCCGATTGTAGTCTTACAACATTCACCCAAAATAAATTTAGAACGATTGATTAGAGTATTACAGCCTAAACAAATAATTGCAGATGGTAGTAACTATAAAAGTTATATAAATAGATGGAAAATTACTTCTAAAAAGCAAAAAACTCCATTTCATTATACAGGTAGAAATGGAGCTTATATACTTAAAAGTAAAAATTCTAATTTTTAAACTGAGGTTTAAAAGCTTTTGAATATGCTGTAAATTTTTCTTGAGTTGTTATTTCTTTATGCTTATTATTATAAAACATTTTAAGATATAACTCTAGTTGTTGTGGATTATAAAACCCTGTTAATGGAACTAGAAGTTTACCTTCTTCATTCCAAAAAGCAATTGTAGGATAGCCTCTTATTTGCATATAATCTGCAAATTCATGAGAACTATTTCTTTTATTAGCTTTAGTTTTATCATAATTAGGGTTACTAAAAGTAGAATTTTTGTAATTTATAACTTCATTTCCTTCACCATTAAATTTAACAGCGTAGTAATTTTTATTTACATAAGCGATAACATCTTTATTCTGAAAAGTTTTTTTGTCTAAAAGTTTACAAGGACCACACCAGTTAGTGTAAACATCCATCATTATTTTTTTAGGTTTCTCTTTCTGAAGTTCTAAAGCTTTATTTAGTGTTATCCAATTTATTTTTTCTTGTGCTTTTGTATTAAAGTTAAAAGCTATAATTGTTAAAAGTAAAATTATTTTTTTCATATTTTATAAGTTGCAAATGATATGCCAAATTTACAATAATTTAGATTTTATCTAATTCCGTGCATTAGTTTTTTAATAATTGGGTTTAAGATTAAAAAAATCAATCCTACTACTCCAGGAATTACAGTAAATATTAAAAAGAAGAAAGACATAGAATATTGTTCTACAATAGTGTCTATGTAGCTACCTGTTTTTGCTGCTAAGTAATTACCTAAAGCATTTACTAAGTACCAAATTCCAAACATCATCCCAATTTTTTTGGGAGGTACTAATTTAGAAACATAAGACAAACCAACTGGTGAAACACATAATTCTCCCATTGTATGAAATAAATATGCTAGAACTAACCAAATTAAACTTACAGAAGCTGTTTTTGCTCCTTGTGGTATTGCGCTAGAGCCGTATGCTAAAGCTCCAAAACCCATACCTAATAGAATCATTCCAATTCCGAATTTTACAGCCGCGGAAGGATTAAATTTACTTTCCCACCATTTAGAAAATAATGGTGCTAAAAAGATAATAAAAAGCGAGTTTAAAATTAAAAACCAAGAAGCTTCAATTTCTGCATTTTGTTGCGGTATAATTACACTCAATTTCCAAATTACTATTGCCCAAATACTAATAAAACTGGTTCCTAATACTATGTTAGAGAGACTTATTCTTTTAAAGGTTTGCCCAAATAATTTTAGCAAAACCCAAGAAATTATAACTAATGGCACTGTAGAAACTAAAACATCTACGATTTTAAATATCATAGCAGAATCTCCTGTTAGAGCCCTTTGTGTATAATCTCGGGCAAAAATATTCATAGATCCGCTTGCTTGTTCAAATGCCCACCAAAAAAATACGGTAAAAAATGCTAAAATAGCCACAACAACATAGCGGTCTCGTTGTATATTTTTTGGAATCGCATCTTCTGTTATTTTCATATTTGAAATAGTATCAGAGATATCATTTTTTTTACTTGGTGATACTCCAATTTTTTCAAAAATTTCTCTACCAAACCAAAATTGTAAAGTGCCTAAGAACATAAAAATTCCTGCTAATCCAAAACCCCAGGCGTAGCTTAAATTATTTGCTAAGAATCCACATAATAAAACACCTAGAAAACCACCAGCATTTACACCCATATAAAAAATAGTAAAAGCTCCGTCTTTACGCTCAGGGTATTTATCGTATAAACCACTAACCATAGAAGTTACATTGGGTTTAAATAATCCGTTACCAATAATTAATAATCCTATACCAATATATAAAGTGGTTTCGGTCTCTAAAGACATTGCTGCATGTCCTAAAGTCATAACCAAAGCACCTAAAGCTACCGCTTTTTGATATCCTAATAGTTTATCAGCAATAATACCTCCAATTAATGGCGTTAAATAAACCGAACTCGTGTAAATACCTAAAAGACCTAGAGCTCTTTCTCTAGTCCATTCCCAACCACCATCAGAAAAAGATGCGGTTAAGAATAATACAAAAATAGCACGCATTCCATAATAAGAAAAGCGTTCCCACATTTCTGTAAAGAATAAAACAAATAATGCCGGTTTATGGTTTAATAAACTAAACTCTTTATTTGTAATTGAACTCATATATGTTGATTTTTAAAAACAAAAAACCTCATAAATTTTAGTTTATGAGGTTTTGATTTTTTTTTAATGAACGTTTCCTAATAATTTCTTCATTAATGGAGAGAATAATAATACAATAGCTCCAGCTCCAAGTGCATACATTGCAATTAAATGAAAACCATCTGTATATATTGTTAAAGTTTCTAAACCACCAACATTTTTATCTGTACTTTCTACTGCTAATTGTTCACCTATAAAACCAACAATTTGAAATGCAAAAGCAGACGATAAAAACCAAACTCCCATCATAAAAGCTACAATGTTTTTTGGTGATAAATCTGTTATTTTTGATAAACCTACAGGAGACATAAATAATTCTCCAATTGACAAAATAAAATACATAATTAATAAATAAGCAAATGGTACCATTCCATTTTCATCTGCACTTGCACCACTAATTGAAAGTATGTAAAAACAAACACCAGCTAAAAGTAATCCTAAACCAAATTTATATGGAGTTCTAGGATTCATTCCTTTTTTAGCTAAATAACCCCAAAGCAAAGATATTGGAATCGCTAAAAAAATTATAAACATAGAGTTTAAGGCATTTGTTTGAGCTGCTGACATAATTCCATCTAAAGCAACATTTCTAGAGGCAAATAAGGTAATTACACTTCCAGACAATTCGTGGAAACCCCAGAAAAGTGTCATAAAAAAAGTAATTAAAACTGCCATGATTAGTTTTTTACGAGCATCAGAATCTAGTTTAACCATGATGTAGACTAAATAGGCTAAAACCGCAAAACCAATAAATTTAAAAATTCCACTTACATAATTTGCTTTCCAAGAAGAAAGTAAATATGCAATTACAGGAACAAATAAAACTGATATAATTGGTATTAATGTTTTTTGAGGAATTCCTAGAATTTTCTTCTCGTAAATCTCTTTACTTGGCGGCATTCCTTTATCTCCAAATACATTCTTTTTTATACCACTCCAAAAGAAAATTAAACCTGCCATCATTCCAATACCTGCTAAACCAAAACCATAATGATATCCATATTTTAAAGCTAACCATCCACATAAAAGAGGTGCAACAAATCCACCAATATTAATTCCCATATAAAAAATGGTAAAACCAGAATCTTTTCTTACATCACCTTCTTTATATAAGGCTCCAACAAAAGTTGAAATATTTGGTTTAAAAAATCCATTACCAACAACAATAAAAGCTAAAGCTAAAAAGAAAGCAATATCATTCTCAACTGCTAAAACAAAATGACCTAAAGCCATTAAGATTCCTCCTAAAAAAATTGAGGATCTCATTCCCATAATTTTATCAGAAATTTGACCACCAATTACTGTAGATGCATATACTAAAGAACCATAAGAAGCATATACAACTGCAGTAGCTGTATCTCTTTCTACAATAGCTTCAAAAATATGATTAATCATATAAAGCGTTAACAAGGCTCTCATTCCATAGAAACTAAATCGTTCCCATAATTCGGCAAAGAATAAATAAAATAATCCTTTTGGATGCCCGAACATTTGTGGGTCTTCTGAATTTTTAATAGCAGTATCTGACATAAGTTTATCCTTTAATTTCTATTGATTTATTTGATTTTTTATTTAAATTCTCTTGAATGAAATTTGTCATTTTGGTGTACAAATTTAAACGAGTATTTTTTCCCTTGTAAATTCCGTGAGTTCTATCTGGTACAATAAACATATCAAATTGTTTATTTGCTTCAATAAGAGAATTTATCATTCTATAAGAATTTTGTACATGTACATTATCGTCTCCAGTTCCATGAACAAGTAAATAATTTCCTTTTAATTTTTCGGCATAATTTACAGGAGAATTATCATCATAACCACCTGGATTTTCTTGTGGAGTTCTTAAAAAACGTTCTGTATAAACAGTATCGTAAAAGCGCCAAGAAGTAACAGGTGCAACTGCAATAGCAGTAGTAAAAATATCACTACCTTTTAAAAGAGCGTTTGTGCTCATATGACCACCAAAAGACCATCCCCAAATACCAATATTATTTTCATCAATATAAGAACGTTCTGCTAGTTTTTTAGCTGTAGCAATTTGATCTTCTGTTTCGTACTTTACCAAGTTTAAGTATGTAGATTTTTTAAATTCTGCACCTTTAAAACCAGTTCCACGTCCATCAACACAAACCACAATCATTCCTTGTTGTGCTAACATGTTGTGCCAATAATCATTAGCAGCATTCCATTTGTTACCAACTTGCTGAGAACCTGGTCCAGAATATTGGAACATTAACATTGGGTATTTTTTATTCTCATCAAAATCTACAGGTTTAACCATCCACATATTTAAATCGTTACCATTAATGTTAATTGTAGAAAATTCTTTAGGACTCATTTTATATTCTCCTAATTCCTCTTTTAATTCAGTATTATCTTTTATCACTTTTAACATTTCTCCTTCACCAGAATAAAGAGCGTAAATTGGTGGTATTTCTGAAGATGAAAAAGTATTGATAAAGTAGTTTAAGTTTTTACTAAAAGCAGCTGTATTTTGCCCATTTTCATTACTAAGCAACTTTTTGTTTTGTCCGTTTAAACCAATAGAATAAACGCCTCTATTAGTAGATCCATTTTCTACAGATTGATAATAAATCGTTTTTTTACTCTTGTTAAACCCGTAATATCTAGTTACTTCCCAATTTCCTTTTGTAATTTGGTTGATTAGTTTTCCGTTAAAATCATAATGATAAATATGATTGTAGCCATCTTTTTCACTAGTCCAAATAAAACTGTTATCATTTAAAAAAGTAAGGTTGTTAGTAATGTCTATATATGCTTTGTCTGTCTCGTTTAATAATAAAGTTGAGTTATTTTTTACAGCATTTACTTTATATAACTTTAAATTATTTTGATGACGATTTAATGTAGTTGCTACTAAAACGTTTGTATCATTAGACCATTTAATTCTAGGAATGTATTCATACTCTCCTAATGCTATTTTTTTACTGTTTTTAGAAGAAACTGCATACATATGTAAAGTTACATTTGCATTTTTTTCTCCAGCTTTAGGGTATTTAAAAACTTGTTGATCAGGATAATTACCTTTGCCAACCATATCCATAGAAAAGGTAGGAACATTGCTTTCATCAAAACGTAAATAAGCTAAATACTTACTGTTGTTACTCCACTCAAAAGCTCTTACAAAAGCAAATTCTTCTTCGTAAACCCAATCTGTAATTCCGTTAATAATGCTGTTCTTTTTTCCGTCTTTAGTAATTTGAGTAATTTTATTTCTAGAAAAATCTTTAATAAAAAGGTTGTTGTCTTTAGCATACGCAACTTTTTTATTATCAGGAGAAAAAACAGGTTCTTGAATTTCTTTACCAATTAAGCTTAATTTTTTAGAAGCTACATCATAGGCATAAAAAGTACCTTTATATGAATGTCTAAAAATTTTCTCGAAATTGGTTCCTAAAATAATTTTTGTCTCATCGTTATTAAAACTATAAGAAGAGAAACTTTCTAAGTCTTTTAAGTTAGCACTACTTACAATAGTTTCAATTTTTTCTAAGGTAGCATAGCTATATTTGTCTACTGTGGTTGCTTTTGTTTCTTTATCAGTATTTAATAAAGAATAAAAATCGCCATTCATAGAATTTAAAGCATTCATTCTTTTAGGAGAGAATGTTCCGTCCCAAATTTTTTCGAGCGTAATTTCTTTAGTTCCTGTTGTTAATTTAGCTGAAGAGTCTGTATTTTCTTTACAACCAATTAAAAGTGCTATGGTTGCTAAAATGAATATTTTTTTCATTTGTTACTTTGTATTTGATAAAAGTTTGCCAAGTTTACGCAAAAATCCGCAAAAAATATCTTAAAATTGGAGAAAACTTGATTATTTCATACTTTTTGAAAGGTTTAAATTATATTTGTTGCTGATAGTTTATAGACACATAAATGAGTAAAATTATATCTGGTTTTTCAAAGTTTACTAAAGAAGAAAAAATTGATTGGTTAACAAAGAACTACTTTCATAACCAATCGAAAACTGTAAATACTATTAAACAATATTGGAATTCTGATAGTGATTTACAGGAATTACACGATGATTTTATAGAAAATACGATTTCTAATTTTTATATGCCTTATGGTGTTGCACCCAATTTTGTAATAAATGATAGAGAATATGTAATTCCTATGGTTGTAGAAGAAAGTTCTGTAGTTGCAGCTGCTTCTTTAGTGGGTAAATTTTGGAGTACAAGAGGTGGTTTTAAAACCACTGTAATTGGAACAACAAAAATTGGGCAAGTTCATTTTATGTATGCCGGTAATAAAGTTGATTTAGAAAATTATTTTAATCAGAATAAAACAGAATTATTTGCAGCTACTGCTTCCATTACCAAAAATATGGAAAAACGTGGTGGCGGAATTTTAGACATAAAATTAGTTGATAAAACAGAAAAACTTCCTAATTATTATCAGTTACACGCAACCTTTGAAACCAAAGATTCTATGGGAGCAAACTTTATTAACTCTTGCTTAGAAGCAATTGCAAAAAAGTTTGAAAAGGAAGATATTGAAATTGTTATGAGTATTTTGTCAAATTTTGTTCCTGAGTGTTTGGTAAAAGCAGAAGTGAGATGTAAAATTGATGAATTAGGAGGAGAAAATCCGCAGAAGTTTGCAGAGAAATTTTATCAAGCAGTTAAAATTGCTGAAGTAGAACCTTATAGAGCTGTTACTCATAATAAAGGAATTATGAATGGAGTTGATGCTGTTGTTTTAGCAACTGGTAACGATTTTAGAGCGGTTGAAGCAGGTGCTCATGCGTATGCTGCAAGATCTGGTGAGTATTCTAGTTTGTCTCATTGTTCAATTGATAATGGTGTTTTTAAATTTTGGATAGAAATTCCTTTAGCTTTAGGTACTGTTGGTGGCTTAACTGCTTTACATCCTATGGCAAAATTATCTTTAGAAATGTTGCAAAAACCATCTGCAAGAACATTAATGCAAATTATGGCTGCTGCTGGTTTGGCACAAAATTTTGCAGCACTGAGAGCTTTAACTACTAAAGGTATTCAGCACGGTCATATGAAAATGCATTTGCAGAATATATTAAATCAGTTTAACGCTACAGAAACCGAAAAAGAAATAATTACTACTTTTTTTAATAAAAGAACAGTAACACATTCTGCAGTTGTAGAAAAAATAGATGCTTTAAGAAAACCAACAATTAATTGGGTCGATTTTTTAGATAAAAGTTTATTAAGGTCTAAGTTATCTACGATAAATAAAGAAACAAAACCTCTTTTCGGAAAAATGAATGGGCAACAAATGGTAGAACATTTAAGCTTTTTGTTACAAATTTCTAATGGTAATGTTAATGCAGATTATTTTGTTTCTGATGAAAAAACAGCAAGAAGAAAACCATTTTTAAATACAGAAGGAGAATTGCAAGTTGGTTTTAAAGCACCAATGTTGTCTGAGGAACCAAATAAGTTGGAATTTAATTCTATTGGCGAAGCAATTAACGATTTGTTTATTCATATAGATGGTTTTAACGAACATTTTAAAACTTCAAAATCTGAAAATCATCCGTTTTTTGGTGAGTTAGATTTTGAATATTGGCAAAAGTTTCATGTAAAACATTTTACACACCATTTTAAACAATTCAATTTACTTTAATGAATTTTTACTCTAACGGAAAATTACTGTTAACAGGAGAATATCTTGTTTTAGATGGCGCAAAATCTTTAGCAATACCTACTAAATTTGGTCA
>CAJQQH010000190.1 GCA_905480405.1 uncultured Polaribacter sp.
GCTGTACAACGTTCTAATCCAGAAATGCAAAAACGTGCAGCAAACGCAGTTCGTGGAATGGTAGAAAGCGAAGAAAACTTTATTGTTTCTATTCACGATCATGGAGCTGGTGGACATTTAAATTGTTTATCAGAATTAGTAGAAGATACTGGTGGAAAAATCAATTTAGATGCATTACCAGTTGGAGATCCTACCCTATCAGCAAAAGAAATTATTGGTAACGAATCTCAAGAAAGAATGGGATTAGTTATTGCAGAAGAACATTTAGAAACTTTACATAAAATTGCAGATAGAGAACGTTCTCCTATTTATGATGTTGGTGAAGTTACAGGAAATGACCGTTTTACTTTCGAATCTAAATCAACTGGTAAAAAACCAATGGATTTAGCTTTAGAAGATATGTTTGGTTCTTCTCCTAAAACTGTTTTAACAGATAAAACAGTAAAAAGAAATTATAAGAATTCTAGATATAAAGTTAAGAATTTAAACAACTATTTAACGCAAGTTTTACAGTTAGAAGCTGTTGCTTGTAAAGATTGGTTAACAAATAAAGTAGACAGATGTGTTGGTGGTAAAGTTGCCAAACAACAATGTGTGGGTCCGTTACAAATTCCACTGAATAACGTTGGTGTAATGGCGTTAGATTATAAAGGAAAAGAAGGAGTTGCAACTTCAATTGGTCACTCTCCTATTTCTGGATTAATTGATCCTGCTGCAGGAAGTAGAAATGCAATTACAGAATCTTTAACCAATATTATTTGGGCTCCTTTAAAAGACAATTTAGATTCAATTTCATTATCCGCTAACTGGATGTGGCCTTGTAAAAATGAAGGTGAAGATGCTCGTTTATACAAAGCTGTAAAAGCGGTTTCAGAATTTTCTATAGATTTAGGAATCAATGTTCCAACAGGAAAAGATTCTTTATCTATGAAACAAAAATATGCTGATGATGAAGTAATTGCTCCTGGAACTGTAATTATTTCTGCTGCAGGAAACTGTAATGCTATTAGTAAAGTTGTAGAACCTCTTTTACAAGTTGATGGAGGAAATATCTATTATATTAATATTTCTCAAGATGAATTTAAATTAGGAGGAAGTTCTTTCCACCAAGTTTTAAATACTATTGGAAATCAAGCTCCTGATGTAAAAGATTCAGCTTTTGTAAAGAATACTTTTAATACAATTCAAGAGTTAATAAAAGATGATAAAATTACTGCAGGACACGATGTTGCCTCTGGTGGATTCATCACAACTTTATTAGAAATGTGTTTTGCTGATGTAAATTTAGGAGCAGATTTTGATATTTCTGCCTTAAATGAAGAAGATTCTATTAAAGTATTATTTGCTGAAAATTCAGGAATTGTTTTTCAAGCAAATGCTTCTGTAGAAACAACTTTATCAGAAAATAACATTGAATTTTTTAATATTGGTACTGCAAATAATTCAGGAACTGTAAACATTAAAAATAACGAAGATTCTTTTTCTTTTGATGTAACTGAAATGAGAGATGTTTGGTATAAAACTTCTTTCTTATTAGATCAAAAACAAACTGCTAATAACTTAGCTCAAGATCGTTTTGATAATTATAAAAAGCAGCCGTTAACATATAAATTTCCAGAAAACTTTACGGGTAAACTTCCTAAAATTGAAAAAGTTAAGCCGAAAGCAGCAATTATTCGTGAAAAAGGAAGTAATTCTGAACGTGAAATGGCAAATGCAATGTACTTAGCTGGTTTTGATGTAAAAGATGTACACATGACAGATTTAATTTCTGGGCGTGAAACTTTAGAAGATATTCAGTTTATTGGTGCCGTTGGAGGTTTTTCTAACTCTGATGTTTTAGGTTCTGCAAAAGGTTGGGCTGGAGCATTTTTATACAATCCAAAAGCTAAAAAAGCTTTAAAGAACTTCTTTAAAAGAGAAGATACTTTATCGGTTGGTATTTGTAACGGAGCACAATTATGGATGGAATTAGATTTAATAAATCCTAAACATAAAGTACATGGTAAATTAGTGCATAACGATTCTAAAAAACATGAATCTTCATTTACATCTGTTAAAATTCAAGAAAACAATTCTGTAATGTTATCTAGTTTAGCTGGTACAGAATTAGGTGTTTGGATTTCTCATGGTGAAGGAAAATTTAACCTACCAGAATCTGAAGAAAACTATAACATTGTTGCAAAATACGGTTATGAAGGATACCCGAATAACCCAAATGGATCTGATTTTAACACAGCTATGATGTGCGATAAGTCTGGAAGACATTTAGTAACAATGCCTCATATTGAGCGTTCTACTTTTCAGTGGAACTGGGCAAATTACCCTGTTGGAAGAAAAGATGAAGTTTCGCCTTGGTTAGAAGCATTTGTAAATGCTAAAAACTGGTTAACTAAATAAATACAAAAAAAAAGATCTCTAAAAGGGCTTTTTTTAAAGCCCTTTTTTTGGCTCTAATAATTAACAAAATAGACTTTTAATACGTGCAAATGAAAGTTCCAGAAAAATATCATTTTATAGTAGCTCTTGGTAAAGCGTTACATGTATACGGTATTCCTTCATATAAAATTCAATCTTACTTAACAGAAGTTGCTAAAACACAAGGCATCACTGGTAGTTTTATGGATTCTCCTACTTGGATAAATTATGTTTTTTATGAAGATGAGAGTTCTTATAATTATGTTGAATGCGTACCTCCTGGATCTTTAAATTTAGGAGCTTTTTCTAGAATAGCAGAATTAACCAACAAGGTTATAGATTCTAAAATAGACAATGATGCTATCAATAAAGAACTAGACATTATACATGCTAAAACTAAAAAGATAAACCACCTACACCTAACTTTAGCATACGCTGCATCAGCAGGTTGTTTTAGTATATTAATTGGTACAAATTTAATTTCATTTGCTTTTTCTTTATTATTAGGTGCTTTCATTTACCTTTTAGTCTACTTAACAAATAAATCTACTTATTTAGAAAACGTTTTTGAATCTTTAAGTGCTTTAGTTGTAACTGTAATCTGTTGTATGTTAACATTAGTAATTCCTAATTTAAATTTAGGTTTAACAATACTTGCTTCTATTATTATTTTTATTCCAGGACTTGCAATAACAACAGCTTTAGAAGAAATAACCTCTAAAAGTTTAGTTTCTGGAGGCGCAAAACTTTTCGATTCGGTGATCTTATTATTTAAACAATTTTTTGGTGTATTACTTGGTTTGGCTTTAATGACTTCTTTGGTTGATATTGATTTAACATACCATGTTTCTGAAATGCCAAAATGGACTACATTCTTTGCGATACCAATATTTTCTATTGCCTTATTACCCATATTTCAAGTACGTAAAAAAGACATGTTTTTTGGTGCTTTAACTGGTATTACTGCATTTATAATGACCGTATTATTATCTGGTTATGGAGTATTAGTTAGTACTTTTATTGGTACTTTGGTTGTAGTTGGCGTTAGTCGTTTATTTGGTTTAATCTCAAAAACTCCTAAAACAGTATTTTTAATTCAGGGAATTGTAATGCTTGTTCCAGGAAGTAAATCTTTTATGGGATTAAGTAATTCATTTTTTCATCCAGCAACAACTACTGGTTCAGATAATTTATTTGAACAAGTAGCTTTTATACTAATGGGTATTATTGGAGGTCTTCTTTTTGCTGGTACATTTAGAGAAAGAAAACCAAGAAAAAAAGCATTCGAAACTAAAAAATAAAATTGCTTTTAAATATATAAAATCAGCTTTTAGGTGACCTAAAAGCTGATTTTATATTTTGAGTTATAATAAAATTTTCATCAAACTTAAGAAAAGTAAGTAATTATAAACGTTATTTAATAACTCACAAGGTTAGAATACCTTTCTAATGTTAGATTCGCCAATAACAATACCTTTTTTTAACTGAGCATCTCCTTTATACAATACAGTAGCTTCTCCATAAGAACTTACCTTTATTTTTTTAGATACATTAAACTGAAAAGTACCATTACCATAGGCTATAATTTTAGTTTCTTTAGATTTAACGTCTGAAGCCATTACTTTACTTGCTCCATATGCTCTAAATTTTTGCTGCTTAACAGTACCTTTTTCTATATTTAAATAACTATCACCATAAATAGAAACATCTAAATTATTTACATTTATATTATTGATTGTAACTTCCGATTTTCCATAAATCCTTAGCTTACAGCCATTTTGTTTTATTGATGATTTAAAAGTGATTTTCTCCTCGCCTCTTAAAGAAAATGTATTTACGTTAGAATAAGTAACAATTATCTTAACTACTTTATTTTTATATAATGGTACTTTCTTATTATAAGTATTGGTAACTATTTTTTTATTTTTTGTGTAAGTTTTTGCTCCTTCTAAATACACTTGAAGTGTTCCTTTTTTTAACTCGTATTTAAATTTATCTATGGGAACACTAATGTTTTCTATAACAATACTAGGATTTACACCTTCTATAAAAACTGTTTCTATATGTGGACTTACAATTACTTTATCAAAAGTTTGAGTAAGTTTTATTTTATTTTGTGCTTTTAAGTTACTGTTTAAACAGCATAAAGCTAAAAGGAAAATGGTTAGTTTAAGTTTCATGGTTTTTATTTAAAGTTGCTTTTTTATAACGGAATCCATTATTAAATTTTTGTATCCTATTTAAAAGACTCTTCAAATTTAAATTTGTGACTGTTTCGAAAAAATAAATTTATAACTTCAATTCAACTTTTATTATAAAAACGAATTTTAGATTACAAACACATACTTAAACACAAAAAGTTAAGTACAAAAAACGAATATTAAACACCTTAACTACAGCAAATGTTAGATTATCGATAGTTATCCTTAATTTATCAAAACAAATTGACTTTCTATAGTAATTATATTAGTTTTGAGTAATTGTAACCCCGTAAAAAGGAATCTAATTTTATAATAAAAAAAGGTGCTAAATATTTTAAAAATTAAAATATAAAACTTTTTTTTAACACGATTACCCCCATTGGTTAAAAAACGATAAGTAGATTAATCTTTAAATCAAAAAAGAAAAATGAAATTCGATTATATAGATAAAAAAGATTCAAGAAATATAATAAACAACATATTTGTTTTAGCTTTTGAAGAAGAAGATTTACCATTTAAAACCATTATTGTACCTACAGGTTTCCCTTCAATTGCATATGTTTTTGGCGAAAAACAAAAAATTATTCATAATAAAGAAGTAACCGATTTTAATGAACTAATTGTTTCTGGACAATTTGATTCTAATTATGATTTAATTGTCGATTTTGTTGGCTTAAATCTTGGCATTAACCTTCATCCAACAGCTTTGTATAAATTATTAAACACCAACGTATCCTTATTAACAAATAAGCACATTTGTTTAAAAGATACAAATCCTGATTTTTTTAAAAAAGCGAGTAAGATATTTATAAAGAACAAGGTCGATGTTTCTAGCTTTGTAAAAGAATTTTTAAACTTTATAGATAATTTAGAACTGAATATTGATAAAGATGTAATTCAAATAGATTTAGCAATAAATTATATTCTTGAAAAAGAAGGTATGATACAAGTTGTAGATTTATTAAAAGTGGTGGCTTTATCTCAAAAATCATTAGAAACAAAATTCAAAAAAATAATTGGTTTAACACCCGGAAAGTACACAAGGTTAATTCGTTTTACAAAACTTATGCGTAAGTATGAAAGTAAAGAAATAGACTTAACAGATCTTATTTACATGTACAATTATTACGATCATTCACATTTTATAAAAGACTTTAAATTGTTTATGTCAGAGTCTCCAAAAGTTTACTTTAAAAAAGATTATCCTTTAATAAAAGCATATTCAAAAGATCTATAATTAACTATTACGATTTTTTACACTAATTAATTGTAACTATTAATTACTTTTATGGTATAGGAAGTTATTTACAGCTTTTAGGGGAAGTTTTAAATAATTTTAAAAAAGAGCTAGTATTTTTCTAGCTCTTTTTTAATTACAAATAAGTATAAAATTACGGTTTTTTACAATTTTTAATTAATATTATTAATTACATTTAGGCTTAGAAAAAATTACTTATAGTTTGTAGGGAAAGTATAAGTAATTCTGAAAAAAAGAGCTAGTATTTACTAGCTCTTTTTTAATATAAAAAAACCAACTATTATTCAAATTTTAAATATTTAATTAGGTCTATTTTAGTTGCATTAAAGGCTTTTGCTCCTACAACAACAAAAACTAAAATTATTAATATAATTGGCGTTATCACAAAAGGCAATAGCGGCATTTCTATTCTGTAAACAAAATTATCTAACCAATTCTGCATTAAGTAATATGCTATTGGAATTAATATTAAAGAAGAGATGAGAGTTATTTTTAAGAAACTCTTAATTAACTGAAACATAATTTCGTTTATAGAAGCTCCTAACGTTTTACGAATAGCTACTTCTTTTAATCGTTGTTGAATTGTTAAGGTTGCTAAGGCAAATAACCCTAATAAAGAAATGATAATAACAACAGAAGTTAAAATTAAAAACAACGTTTTTTGATTTTGATATTTTTTATACGTTTTTGCAAATCGTTGGTTTAAAAACTGAGCTCTAAAAGGATATCCTTGTTCAATATTTTCTTCCCAATAATTTTCTATAAACTTAATTGTTTCTTCTGCATTATCTGGTTTTATTTTAATTTGAACCCACCAAAAATTTTGTTTCATCCAATCAAAAGTATTCCAATGCATCATTACTGTTGGTAAAATTTTACTATCCAAACCATGTGTATGATAATCTTTTAACATTCCAACAATATTCAGATTCTTTCCATCATTTTCTTCATCACCAAAACCTGCATTAATTTTCTTACCAATTGGATCATCATAAATATTAAAAGCTTTTGCTAATGTTTCATTAATCAACACATTTTTTAAGGTATCTGAAGCTAATTTTTCTTGTAAAAGACGACCTTTAAGCAATTTAACATCCATCGTTTGTAGATAATTATAATCAATTGCATTTGCATACGTTTGTACAGAAATATCTTTATAATCTACGTTTGTTGAATTTGAACTTCCTCCACCAATTGTAAAAGAATTACTTGTAACAACATCTATATTTGGGTGTTTTACTAACTCTTTTTTAGCTAATAAATACTTTTTATATCTATCCTTATTATCATTCATATTAACAAGAACAACTTGTTCTCCTTTAAAACCTAAATCTTTGTTCATCATATAATCTACTTGAAAGTAAATTATGATAGATCCTGTTAAAAAGAATCCAGAAATTAAAAACTGAATACCTAACATTATATTTCTTGCAAAAATGCCTTGTTTACTTCTAGAAATATTTCCCTTTAAAACTTCTACAGATTTAAATTTTGATAAATATAGTGCAGGAATAAAACCAACAATTAATGAAATAAGTATCGCTATAAAACCAACTTTTAAAAGTAGTTGTGCATTTAAAATTGAGATTTCTTTATTCATAAAGTCATTAAATGATGGCAAAATAAGTTCTACCAATACTAATGATAAAATAAAAGCTATAAAACCTTGTAATACAATTTCTAAAGCATATTGCTGTGTTAAAATTGCTTTAGAAAGACCAAGGGTTTTCTTTACGCCAACTTCTTTTGCTCTTTGTGTTGCAGAAGCAATAGATAGGTTGATAAAATTTACACAAGAAATAAGAATTAATAAAACGGATAAGGATAACATAATCAGTATTAACTCATAATTCCCTTTTCCTTCAGGGCCAGCATCTGATGCAATCGTTTTTAAACGAATATCTTTTAAAGGTTCTAGAATAACAGTTGTTCCATGTTTTTTAAAAAAGTCTTCAGTACTAGTTCCATCTTTTTTAGCTTGTGGTTGGGTAACATTTTTAAACCAAACATCATTTACTTTCTTATTTAATTCTTTTAAATCAGAGTTTTTATTTGCTTTTACAAACAAATTATTAGAAAAACTTCCCCAGTGTCCTGTAGGTTCTTCTTTAAATTGCACAACCATTTTAGGCATAAAATAATGATTCCCAATTATTTTATAAACCGTTGTAACAAAAAAAGTTCTGTCAGAAAATTCAATCGTTTTGCCAATTGGAGATTCATTACCAAATAATACCTTAGCTTGTTCTACAGAAATTGCTAAATTATTTCTTGTCTTTTTAAAAATACTTGCACTACCTTCTATAATTTTAAAAGAGAAAAAATCAAAGAAATTAGGGTTTCCTAAAAGGATATCTTGTAAATAAAAATCTTTACCTCTTACTCTTGCCACTCTACTATTTGGCCAAGATCTGCTTAAATAAAAATTATTTATTTCTGGTATTTCATCCTTAAATTTTGCACCTTCTAAATTATTACTACTTGCCCAAATTTCTCCATCAGACATTTTATGAACAACCCTATAAACTTCATTTACATTTGAATTGTTTTTATTATAACTTTCTTCATCATATAAGTATAATAACACTAATAATAACCCCGCAAAACCAACTGTTAATCCAAATATATTTACAACTATATTTAGCCAGTTTTTTTTACTATTTCTATAAAATATTTTAAACCAAGTTTTAAACATATTATTCAAATTTTAAATATTTTATTAAATCTATTTTTGTTGCTTTATAGGCTTTAAATCCAACAATAACAAATACTAAAGCAGTTAATATAATCGGGGTAATTATAAATGGTATGAATGGCATGTCTATTCTATAAATAAAATTATCTAACCAACCTTGAATTAAATAATATGCAATCGGAATTAAAATTATCGAGGAAATTAAAGCTATGTTGAAAAAACTTTTCATTAATTGAAACATAATTTCTTTAACCGTAGCTCCTAAGGTTTTTCTTATTGCAACTTCTTTTAAACGCTGCTGAATGGTTAATGTTGCTAAGGCAAATAACCCTAATAAAGAAACTAAAATAACGATCAAAGTTAATATGAAAAACAATGCTTGCTGCTTTTGATAATCTTTATAGGTTTTAGCAAAAGCCTTGTTTACGAACGTATACGTAAATGGATATCCTTGTTGTATATTTCTATTCCAATATTGTTCTAAATAAACTAATGTTTTATCTACATTATTTGGTTTTATTTTTACTTGAATTCGACTGAACGTACCTTTAGCCCAACTCGTATTCCAATGTAGAAAAAATGTTGGCGGAATTTCTTCATCTAAACCTAATGTATGATAATCCTTTACCATACCAACCACTTCAGCATTTTTATCTTCACCTTTAATCCAACCCAAACTTATTTTTTTACCAATAGGATTTTCATAGATATTAAATGCTTTTGCTAAAGTTTCATTAATCAGTATATTCCTAATTGTATCAGAAGCTCTATTTTCTTCTAAAGCTCTTCCTTTTAAAACAGGAATATTCATTACATCTAAGTAATTAAAATCCATAGCATTAGCATTTGTCTGTACATTTAATTCTTTATATCGGATATTAGTAGAACTGTTTCCTCCTCTTCCTCCAATAGTAAAAGAATTACTCGTAACTGCCTCAATATTTGGATGTTTAATCAATTCTTGTTTTGCTACTAAGTATTTTTTAAATCTATTATTTCTATCATTAATATTTATTTCAACAATCTGATCACCTTTAAAGCCTAAATCTTTACTCATCATATAATTAACTTGCTGATAAATAATGATAGACCCAGTTAGAAAAAAACCAGAAATTAAAAATTGTATTCCTAACATTATATTTCTTGATAAGACTCCTTTTTTACTTTTAGAAACATTTCCTTTTAAAACTTCTACTGCTTTAAAACTAGAAAGGTATATGGAAGGAATAAGACCAATAATTAACGAAACTAAGATTGCTAAAAAACCAATTTTGGTTAAAATTGCTAAATTTAATATAGAAATATCTTTATCCATAAAGTTATTAAAAGAAGGCAACAGAAGCTCCACAATTAATAATGATAAAATAAAAGCAATGATTCCTTGTAAAACAATCTCCAAAGTATATTGGTTTGTTAATGTAAATTTAGAAAGACCTAGTGTTTTCTTTACACCTACTTCTTTAGATCTTTGAGTTGCGGAAGCTATAGAAAGGTTAATAAAGTTTACACATGAAATAATAATTAATAATATTGATAAGGAAAGTAATATCAATATCATTTGATAATTTCCTTTCCCTTCTGGACCTGCATTAGCAGCAATTGTTTTTAAACGAACATCTTTTAATGGATCTAAAATAACAGTTGTTTTGCCATACTTAGCCGTATAAACATCTAAAGAAACACCTAACTCTTTTATCTGTGGCTTAATTTTATACTTAAAAAAAACATTATTTACTTTTTCACTAACACTTTTAAGGTTAACATTTTTTGTAGTTTTAATTAATAAATTATAATTATAATTACCCCATGTATTTTCTTGTTGTTTCTCATATTGTAAAATTATATTAGGCATAAAATAATGTTTTCCTATTATTTTATACACTGTAGCAACAATAAAAGTTTTACCATTAATTTGTAGTGTTTTACCTATCGCCGAAGATTCATCAAAAAACGTTTTTGCTGTATTTTCAGATAATGCTATATGATTTCTTACTTCTTTAAATTTATCTGTACTTCCTTCTATTATTTTAAATGAAAAAAAATTAAAAAATTCGGGTTCTCCTGTTAATATTTTAGTCGTAAAAATTTGCTCTCCACCAATTTTCACAACCGTACTTCTATAGCTTGTTTCAGAAAGATAGTAATCTGTGATCTCAGGTACCTCTTCTTTAAACAATGGACCCTCTGGACTTGGACTTACATTCCATACATCTACATCAGACATTTTATGAAGCACTCTGTATACTTCATTTACATTTGTATTAGTTGTGTTATAATTTTCTTCATCATTTAAAAATAATAGTACAATGAGCAAACCAACAAAACCTAATGTTAGTCCAAATACATTTACTAATATATTTAGCCAATTCTTCTTACTATTTCTAAAGAATATTTTTAACCAAATTTGATACATAAATCTTCTTTTAAAATTATTTAATTAAAACATCTACTTTATGCTCATTTGTTTTTTCTGATATAATTTCTCCATCTTTTAAAGTAATAATTCTTGATGAAAACTGCGCATCATAAGAAGAATGCGTAACCATAATAATTGTTGAACCTGTTGCGTGTAATTCAGTTAACAATTCCATCACTTCATTACCACTTTTACTATCTAAATTACCTGTTGGTTCATCTGCTAAAATTAATTTTGGATTGGTAATTAAAGCTCTAGCAACAGCTACTCTTTGTTGCTGACCACCAGATAATTGCAACGGAAAATGTTTTGCTCTATGCGCAATACCAATTCTTTGTAAAATTGCTGTAACACGTTCTTTTCTTTCAGATGCTTTAACTTTATTATAGATTAATGGTAATTCTACGTTTTCAAAAACTGTTAACTCATCAATTAAATTAAAATTCTGAAAAACAAAACCAATATTAGCTTTTCGTAAACCAGCTCTTTGTTTTTCGTTAAATTTTGCAACTTCTGTACCATCAAAAAGATAACTACCATCGTTAGGCGCATCTAATAAACCAATAATGTTTAATAAGGTAGATTTACCACATCCAGAAGCGCCCATTATAGAAACAAACTCTCCGTCTTTTACCTCTAAACTTAACTTATTTAATGCTGTAGTTTCTACTTCTTCTGTTCTATAAACCTTTACTAAATCTGTTATTTTTAACATAATAATTCTCATCTTAATCCTTTTAAAGAAGGAAAATTACAGCATGAGTAGCTGTGTTTTAAATTAAACTTATATTCTTTATTATTTCGTTTTTAGATTTCTCTAAAATTATTTTCTCTTGAACTTTCAAACCTTCAGATTTTGAAACTTTAAAACTTTGTAACTTTTGAGACTTACTCTATATTAATCTCTTCCACCTTTTTAAAATCGTCGTAACTAGATGTTATTATTTTATCACCTTCTTGTAAACCCTCTAATACCTCGTAATAAAAAGGGTTTTCTCTTCCAATTTTAATAGTTCTTTTTACTGCTTTGTTTTCAGAATCTATTACAAAAGCCCAAGCACCATTAGTACTTTGATAAAATTGCCCTTTAGAAATTAACAAGGCTTTACTATCATTAGATAAAAACACTTTTGTTTTTAAAGACATTCCTCTTTTAATACTTTCAGGAATAGAATCGTTTGTAAAAACAAGTTCTACCTCAAACTGTCCGTTTACAACTTCAGATAAAACTTTAGACAAAACAATATCATGATTAACATTGTTTACAGCTACTCTACCTCTTATATCTTCTTGTAATTTAGAAATGTAATACTCATCTACTTTTGCTGTTAATTTATAACCATCTAAAACATCCATTTTACCAATTGGTTGCCCTTGTTGGTAGCTTTCCCCTAAAATAGGGTTGAAAGATGATAACAAACCATCTACAGGCGCTTTTACAATAAAATTCTCTTTGTTTTTACGTAATAACTCTAAACTTTTTTGCATATTAGAAATAGAAATATCAATTCGAGATAATTGTACATCTCTACTCTTTTTTTCTTCGGATACACTTCTTTTTATGACACCACTTCTCTCCTTTTGAAACGTATATTCTTGAGCAGATTTTTGATAATCATTCTTTGCAACTACTTCTTTACGATACAAAGTAGAATCTAATTTATACTGTCTTTTAGCTGTTCTAAAATCGTTACCGATACTTAATAACTGCTGATCTAAACTCAACTGTTGATTTTTAATATTTACTCTTATATTTCTAAGGTTATTAATTTGTTCTACAATGGCAGTTTCTTGTGTTAAATAATTTAATTCTGCATTTGGATTATATACTTTTAAAAGTGGGGTTCCTTTTTTTATCATTTCTCCGCTTTCAACAAATATTTCAGAAACAGAACCTCCTTGAATTACATTTACCAAAACCGATGTTTTTGGTTCTACCGTACTATTAAACAACACTACATCTTCAAAATCTCCTTTAAAAACTTCTCGTATACTTAATCTATCCTTTTTTAAATTTACTTGTTTCTTTCGTGTTACATTCATTAAAATAACCGCTAATAAAATTAAAATAGGAATACTCCAAAGTAGCATCTTTTTACTCGATTTATTTTTAGTTTGTATTTGCTTATCCATTTGTTTTCTATTCGTTTGGCATAGTTAAAGCCATAAATATGCCATCAAAAAACAAACAATTAAATTACTGACTATAAAGGTTTTGTAATTTAATTGAATTTTATTAGTGTTCATTATTGAACATTTTTTTGTTCATAATCAAACAAATGTGTACTTATGTAGTATGAGAAAAAAGGATGCAACCATTTTAATTGTTGATGATGATGATGATATATTGTTTTCGGCAAGAATCAGTTTAAAAAAATATTTTTCAGAAATAATAACGGAGAATAATCCGAAGAAAATTAGTAATCATTTAACTACTTCTACAATAGATGTTGTTTTGTTAGATATGAATTATCGTATTGGTTTTGAAGACGGAAAAGAAGGTTTGTATTGGTTAAAACATATAAAAGAAATAAGCCCTGAAACTACAGTAATCTTAATGACAGCTTTTGGTAGCGTAAATTTAGCGGTAGATGCGATAAAAAAAGGTGCAACCGATTTTATTTTAAAACCTTGGAAAACAGAAAAACTATATGGTGTTGTTAATGCTGGTTTAGAACTTTCTCGATCTAAACGAAAAAACACACAATTACAAACGGTTCAAAAACAACAAGACAAAGACTTTCATCAACAAACAGAACATATTATTGGTTCTTCTCCTGCAATGCAAACTGCAGTAAAATTGGTAAAAAAAGTAGCGCCTACAGATGCAAATATTTTAATCTTAGGAGAAAACGGAACTGGGAAATTTGTATTTGCGAAAGAAATTCATTTATTATCAGAACGTAAAAATCATCCTTTTATTCATGTAGATTTAGGCTCTTTAAACGAAAATTTGTTTGAAAGCGAGTTATTTGGTTATGCAAAAGGCGCGTTTACAGATGCGCAAAAAGATACTTTAGGTAGGTTTGAACTGGCTAAAGGAGGAACTATTTTCTTAGATGAAATAGGCAACCTTCCACTACACTTACAATCTAAATTATTAACAGTAATTCAGAATAGAAAAGTAACGCGTTTAGGAGAAGGAAAAGAAAGAGAATTAGATGTACGAATTATTTGTGCAACAAATGCACCCATTCATAAAATGGTAGAGGAACAAACTTTTAGACAAGATTTACTATTTAGAATTAATACTATTGAGTTGAATTTGCCAGCACTTAGAAATAGAATTGAAGATATTGAGTTGTTAGCAAATTATTTTCTAACAAAATTGAATCAGAAATACAGAAAAAAAATTATTGGCTTTAGTAAAGATGCAGTAAAAGCTTTATGCAATTATAAATGGCCAGGAAATATTAGAGAAATAGAACATATTGTAGAACGTGCTGTAATTATTACTGATAATGATAAAATAATGACAGAAGATTTACATTTTTCTGCTAAGAAAACTGCAGTTAATTTAGAAAATGTTTTAAATTTAGAGGAAACTGAAAAACTTTTAATTAAGAAAGCAATAGAAAAACACCACGGTAATATTTCTAGAGCTGCAAAAGATTTAGGTTTAACTAGAGCTGCATTGTATAGAAGATTAGAGAAGCATCAATTATAAATGGGAAAACCACAATATATTCAAATTATAATCAGATTATTATTACTCATTATAAATGGAGTAATTATAGTTCTTAGTTTTATTAATGACTACTTTGTTAATACAATTGGTTTTTCTTTCTTGCTTTTATTTCAATTATACCTTTTTACCGAGTATTTAGAAAAAGTATTTACAGATATCGAAAAATCAATTGATTGTTTATTATTCGACGATTATTCTAATACTATTTCTGCAGAAAAAAGGAAAAATCCGTTGCATAATAAAACGGCCTTGTTGCTAGAAAAACATAGAAAACAGAGTCTTCTTAAATCTTCTGAACAGCTAATTTTTACAAATATTATAGAAAGCTTAGGTATTGGTATTCTTATTTTAAGAAAAGATAAACAAGGTACAATAGAAGTTTTTCAAATAAATAAATCGTTTGTAGAGTTTTTAAAAATCCCTAAATTTTATAATTGGAATTTACTGAACAAAAAAATAGGAAGTTTAACCAATTTTATCAATGAATGGAAAGAAAACAAACTTACTATCTCGTTAAGTATTAATGATAAAAAAGAAGAATTTTTCTTAAAAACATCACTTACACAAACAAATGAATATGGTTATTTAATTGTTAGTTTAGAAACCATACAGCAATTAATTGATAAAAAAGAAAAAGAGGCTTGGTTTAAATTAATGAATGTAATGTCTCATGAAATTATTAATACAATTACACCTATTAGTAGTTTGGCAGAAAATTTAGACTCGTTATTACAAGATGAAAATACCGATGAAAATACCATAAAAGAATTATCACAAGGCTTACAAATAATAAAACGTCGTTCTCATCATTTAACAGCATTTGTAGATACCTACAGAAAGTTAGCAGAATTGCCTTTACCTCAAAAAAAGGAAATTAGTTTATCAAAAATTATTAAAAACACGTTATTACTTTTTGAGCAAGAATTAGTTCGAAAAAATATTGATATTGATTTTAATACTACCAAAGATTTTATAATTAATGCTGATAAACAACAAATAGAGCAAGTAATTATAAATTTAATTTCAAACAGCTTACATGCATTTGAAAACAATGAAAAGCCAAAAATTAAAATAACTATTTCTACAGATAAAAAAAGAACACATTTATCAATTATAGATAATGGTATTGGTATTTCCGACGAAATAAAAGACAATATTTTTATACCTTATTTTACAACACGTAAAGATGGATCTGGTATTGGGTTAACTCTTTCTAAAAGTATTATAGAAGCACATAATGGAAATATTCAATTTACTTCATCAAAAGAAAAAACAAAATTTCTATTAACTTTTATGTCTTAAACTGTCACAAATTAACTTTTGAGTGGTCATTAATATAAACAGATTAAAACTCAAAAAAATGAAACATACAATTACTTTATTCTTAAGCTTATTACTTGTGTCTACAATTTCTTTTGCTCAAAAAACTATTGAAGCATCTGATATTCTTAAAGATATTAAAAAAGGAAAATCTATCTCGTACAAAAACGCAACCATTATTGGTACTTTAGATTTTACTTATATGGAGCATGCTCTAGAAAAATTACCAAAGAAAAAGAAAAGTAGTTGGTGGAGCAATGGTAACTCTTCAAATCAAATTAAAAAAATAATAGATGTTAACTTATCTTTTATAAACTGTACTTTTAAAGATGATGTTTTAGCATACATACCAGATGAAGATTCTGGATATACTTTTACTGCAGATTTTGAAGGAAAAACTATTTTTAAAGACTGTACATTCAAAAGAAAAGCGATGTTTAAATACTCTCTTTTTGATACAGATTCAGATTTTTCTGGAACAAATTTTAAAGACGACAGTACTTTTAAATATGCCAAATTTGATAGAAATATTAGTTTTGCAAACACAAATTTTTCAGAGATTTCTACTTTTAAATACGCAAAATTTAGAAGAAATGTAAGTTTTGAAAACTCTGTATTTGAAGATACAGCTACATTTAAATACACAAAATTTAATAATGGTGTTTCTTTTAAAAACACAAATTTTGAAGAAGATCTAAACATAAAGTATATGAATGTTTCTGGTGATTTTAACATTACTAATATGAAAGTTGGTTATAATATAGACTCTAAATACACTAAAATTAATGGAAAAGATTTTAATAAATATTTAATAAACTAAAAACCCGTATTAATACCTATAAATACTTTTTTTATAAAGATTATTTTTGCAATCTACAGTTTGTAATGTAAGATTGGGGGATCTTCTTTACAGTATTATTTCTAGCTTCTTTAACTTTAAAGAAGCTAGATTTATTTGTTAATAACACCAAAATATAATTATCTCTTTTTTATCTAAAAGAATTTATATAAAATACACTTCTAGAGGTTTATAAACTTTTTTAGTAACTTGTCAGAATAAAAGATCTTATTTATGTCTGATATCATTTCTAGAATTTTTGATTTTACTTACTACCAATTAGAAAATTTTCCTCAAGAAAATTGTTTTAATTATAAAGAAAATAATAAATGGAAAAGTATATCAACTAAAAAATACGTTTCTGATGCAAATAAAGTAAGCAGTTCTTTACTTAGTTTAGGTATAAAACCTAATGATAAAATTGCAATTATTACAACGAACAACAACCCAAATTGGCATATTTTAGATACTGGTATCTTGCAAATAGGTGCACAAAACGTACCTTTATATGCAACTTTATCAGAAAAAGACTACGCCTATATATTAGATCATTCAGATGCTAAATACTGTTTTGTTTCTGATGATGAATTATATAAAAAAGTAAAATCTGTAGTGCATAAAACTAAGTTAAAAAACGTTTTTTCTTTACAGAGTTTAAATACTGAGTATGATTGGAACTTTTTTTTAGAGATAGGAAAAAAAGAGAATCATCAACCTAAAATTGAAGAATTAAAAAGACAAGTAAAGCCAGAAGATTTGGCAACTATTATTTATACATCTGGCACAACAGGCACACCAAAAGGTGTTATGTTAACGCATAAAAATATTGTTTTTACGGTTTTTAAGACCGCAGATCGTATTAACTTAAAAAAAAGTAAAAAACGTATAATCAGTTATTTACCTATTTGTCATATTTTTGAGAGAAGTGCTTCTTATTATAATTATTTAATGGGATTTGAAATCTATTTTGCTGAAAATATAGATAAACTTGGAGATAACATTAGAGAAATTAAACCTCACTACTTAGCAGTTGTTCCTAGGTTATTAGAAAAAATTTTTGATAAAATTGTTGATAAAGGAAGCCATTTAAAAGGGATTAAAAAACAACTTTTCTTTTGGGCTTTAGCACTAGGCGAAGAGTATGAACCATATAACAAAAAAGGATCTTGGTATGATTTTAAGTTAAAAATAGCTAGAAAAATTATTTTTTCTAAATGGCAAGAAGCTTTGGGTGGAAGTCTACAGTTTATGATTTCTGGTAGCGCTCCTCTACAACACAGATTAATTAGAGTTTTTACAGCCGCAGGAATTACTGTTCTTGAAGGTTATGGTATGACAGAATCATCTCCTGGAGGTACTTTAAACGACCTTAGAAATAATGGTTTAAAAATTGGTACTGTTGGTAAACCTTTAAAAGGTATCGATATTAAAATTGCAGATGATGGAGAGATTTTAATGAAAGGAGA
Source organism: uncultured Polaribacter sp. (assembly GCA_905480405.1). Classification (GTDB taxonomy): domain Bacteria; phylum Bacteroidota; class Bacteroidia; order Flavobacteriales; family Flavobacteriaceae; genus Polaribacter. Next base: position 18,301 of record CAJQQH010000190.1, read on the forward strand.
CAACGTAATGTTAGGCTATTACAAAAATGAAGAATTGACTAATAAAACGATTATAAATAGTTATCTACACACTGGTGATATTGGTAAAATAGATACAGACGGATTCTTAACAATTACAGATAGAAAAAAGGAAATGTTTAAAACCTCTGGTGGTAAATATATTGCACCTGCAGCCCTAGAAAGTGAATTAAAACAATCTCGTTTTATAGAACAAATAATGGTTATTGGAGAAGGTGAAAAAATGCCTGCAGCAATTATACAACCAAATTTCGATTTTATTAAGGAATGGGCAACTCTGCATAATTATACAATTAATAATATCACAACAGATAAAAAACTGATTGATAGAATTCAAAAAGAAGTCGATTTATATAATAAAAATTTCGGAAAATGGGAACAAATTAAAAAATTCGAACTTACACCAGAAGAATGGACTATAGAAGCTGGCCTTTTAACCCCGACTATGAAAATGCGCAGAAAAAAAATTAAAGAAAAATATAAAAACTTACACAAAAAAATATATAATTCGTAATCTAAAGCTATTTTTTTTTCTATTTGTTAAATCAATGTAAATTTCCTATTTTGCAGTTCTTCAAAATAGAGATTTATGGCAATAAAGATTACACGCTTATTTGATTTACCTTATTATCAATTAGAAAAATACAATCTAGATAAAGCTTTAACTACAAAGTATAATGGTAAATGGGTTTCTACTTCTTCTCAAGAATATGTAGATAAAGCCAATACATTAAGTAGAGGGTTATTAAGACTTGGTATACAACCAAATGATAAGATTGCTGTAATTTCTACCACAAATAGAACCGAGTGGAATATATGCGATATAGGAATTTTGCAAACTGGTGCACAAAATGTACCTATCTACCCTACTATTTCTAAAGAAGATTATGAATATGTTTTAAACCATTCTGAAGCCACTTATTGCTTTGTTTCTGATGAAAGTATATTGGAAAAATTAAATCAGATTAAAGGAAATACACATCTTAAAGAAGTTTTTACTTTTGAAGATATTTCTGGTGAAAAAAGTTGGAATGAAGTACTGGAATTAGGAAAAGACAAAACAAATCAAGATGAAGTTGAAGCAAGAAAAGAAGCTGTTACTCCAGATGATTTAGCAACTTTAATTTATACTTCTGGTACAACAGGAAGACCAAAAGGCGTAATGTTGTCTCACAGTAACATTGTTTCTAATGTTTTAGCTAGTGAAGCTCCTGTTCCTTTAGATTATGGAACAGATAAAGCATTAAGTTTTTTACCTGTTTGCCATGTTTTTGAAAGAATGATTCTTTATTTATACCAACTATGTGGAACAGAAATTTACTTTGCAGAAAGTATTGAAAAATTAACCGAAAATGCACAAGATATTAAACCCAGTGTAATGACTGCTGTACCTCGGTTATATGAAAAAATTTACGATAAAATTATCTTAAAAGGTGAAGGCTTAACAGGTGTTAAAAAGAAACTATTTTTCTGGGCTGTAAATTTAGGGTTAAGATATAAACCATATGGAGAAAACGGTTGGTGGTATGAAAAACAATTAGGCTTAGCTCGTAAGCTTATATTTTCTAAATGGCAAGATGCTTTAGGAGGTAATTTAAAAGTTATGGTTTCTGGAAGTGCAGCTTTACAACCACGATTAACAAGAATTTTTGCAGCTGCAGGAATGCCAATTATGGAAGGTTATGGTTTAACAGAAACATCTCCTGTAACCTCTGTTAATTTTGTTGAAGAAGGTGGAGAAAGAGGTTTTAGAGTTGGTACTGTTGGTAAAGTAATAGAAAACGTAGAAGTTAAAATTGCCGAAAATGGTGAGATTTTAATTAAAGGACCTAACGTAATGAAAGGATACTATAAAGATCCTAAAAAAACGGCAGAGGTAATTATTGATGGTTATTTTCATTCTGGTGATAAAGGAGAAATTGATAAAGATGGGTTCTTAAAAATTACAGGTAGAACCAAAGAAATGTTTAAAACTTCTGGAGGTAAATATGTAATTCCACCATTATTAGAAGGAGAATTAAAACAATCTTTATTTATAGAACAAGTAATGGTTGTAGGTGAAAATGAAAAAATGCCTGCTGCAATTATTCAACCAAATTTTGAATATTTAAAAGATTGGGCAAAAGAAAATAACATAACTTATTCTACAAATGCAGAATTAATAACCAACAAAAAAGTGTTGGAAGAAATAGAAAATGCTGTAAGAATTTGTAATAATAATTTTGGTAAATGGGAACAAATAAAAGTTTTTAAATTAACCCCAGATGAATGGACTTTAGATGCAGGTCATTTAACACCAACCATGAAAATGAAACGTGCTGTTATTAAAAATATTTATAAAGATCTATATGATAGTATTTACAAATAGCTAATTAAAAAAACTCCTAGTAATGGAGTTTTTTTTTTTTGCAAAAATGTTAATCAATTATAAAAAATTTAAATATTTTTATCTCTTTAACCTAAAATATGATTGAATTAGTTTATTACTCAATTTCAAATACAGAAATAACGTCAGAAATTTTATCTGATATTCTAATTACTTCCCGTGATTTTAATTCTAAAAATAATGTTACTGGCTGCCTGCTTTATCATAATAAAGTATTTTTACAATTGTTAGAAGGCGAAAAAGAAACTGTTGAAAATTTATTCGAAAAAATTAAGGAAGATAAAAGACATTCTAATATTATTTTAGTTGTAAAAGAAGGTGTAAATAAAAGACTATTTACTGATTGGAGTATGGCATTTCATGAATTAAATAGCAGTAAAATGAGCATTAATCAATTTATAAAAGATATAAACTTTTTTACTGACATTACCGAAAAACAAACTGAGGCTTCAGATATGTTTTGGAGAATGGTAAAACAAATAGTTGTGAAATAGCACCTTTATAAAATTTAAAAAACCATTTCTATATTCATAATAAAAAACAAATATTATTAAACTTAAATAAACATATCAACTTCTTAGATAGTATTAAAACAATTATTAAGCAAAATAACTAACAATCAAATAATTGGTTTCATGTTATATTTTTCGTAACTTTAAAAAAAAAGAAAGTTATGTTTACAATCCCCCAAAACTTCATTAAAAAAAATATACTTCCAAAAATTAATAATTTTGAGAAATTCACATTAATAATTTGCCTGATTATTAGTTTAATAACTATTACTGCATGGATTTTTAAATTAGAGAGCATTTTAAATTTAGTACCCAATAGCAGTACTATGAAATTTAACACAGCTCTTATTTTTTTATTTGCTGGAATAAATTTAATACTCTATAAAGAAAATAATAAAATTTCTAATATTATTTATATACTGTTATCTATTTTTTCAATTTTAATTGGTGTTATTACATTATTAGAATACTTTGGGGTAGATTCATTTCAGATAGACAACTTATTTGTTTTAGATAGTTTTACGAAAGTAAATCCAGGAAGAATGTCTTCTGCTACCGCTGTTTGCTCTTTAATTACTGGTATTGGTTTTTTAGGTTTAAAATCTAAAAATGATATTTTCTCAAATTTAAGCAAGTTTACTTTGGTATTAGTAGTTATTAGCTCTATGATTGCTATTATCTGTTTTGTTTTAGCAATTCCTGTAGACGAAAAACCTTTAGGCTTTGGTTCTATGGCTATACATACTGCTCTTTTATTTTTAACTCTTTCTTTAATATTAATCTTTAAAAGTAAAAATGCATTATTAAATAATATTAAAGAAGATGGCCTTAAAGGTACTCTCGTTTTTCATAAAGTTCTTCCATCATTAATTATTTTCCCCATTGTACTTGCAAATATTTTAATGATTGCAATTAGTCAAAGTTGGATAAATATAGAATTTGGAATTGTTACATATACTGTTGTTTTTATTCCAATAAGTATTATGTATATAGCTCACATATCTTTAGAGTTTAATAAAACTGATATAAAAAGAAAAGAATTAGAAGTAAGTTTAATTAATAAAAACTTAAACTTAACAAAATTCAATCAAGCTTTAGATTTAATTGCTATTGTAGCAATAACAGATGAAAATGGAATTATAAAATATGTTAACGATTCTTTTTGTGAAATTTCTAAATATTCAAGAGAAGAATTAATAGGTAAAACACACAAAATTATAAAATCTGATTATCATGATAATGATTTTTTTAAAAGTATGTGGACAGATATAAAAGCTGGAAAAATTTGGGTTGGAGAAGTTAAAAACAAAGCCAAAGATAATTCTCATTATTGGGTAGATACCACTATAATACCTTTTAAAAACGACAATAGTAAAATTACAGGATATATTGCTATTAGGCAAGATATTACAAAAACTAAAAAGAGTTAACTTAAGCTTTAAATTGAGTTAAATGATGATCTAAATGTTTGTAAAAAGAAGTATTCCATTCTTTTGTAGAGAGTTTACCAAAAGAATGAGATTCTTTCCCATCAAAATAATGCTCACCAAGTTCTTGAGTTTTTAGAATGTAATCTATCAAACGTTTTTTTTCTTTTTCAAATTCTCGTTCATCAGAAATAATAAATTGCGGTGCTGTTTTTCCATTTTTAGAATATGGTTTTTCAGAAACAACTGCACCTTTTACAAATAGTTTTAACATCATTTTTACAACTCCGTTTGGTTTTGGATGCTTATCTGTATAAATCATTTCGTAAGTTACAGAACAATGAGCTAACATTTGTGAAACTGTCATTTTACCCCAATTTGCTTTTGTTAAAGGTGTTAAAGATTCAATCCTGTCAATTACTTCATTCGTTACTTCTCTTGTAAAAATATTTTTCATTTGGGTATTTTTTTGATAATAATATAATGTCTGATAAATGCGTATAAATTACAATAGGCACAATTACTCCACCTAATAAAATTATAGGAAAGTAAGCAATAGCTGTATTTGGAACAGAATAACCAAAGTTTTTATAAAACATTTCTTGTGATAGAAATCCGTTTGATAAAATAAAAAGGATAAAAATTAAACCTAATACATTCCAACCTAATAAAAACGTTCTATTAACCGATTTATATTTCATCCAAAATAAAATTAAAATTGATGTAATACAGCGAATAAAACCGCTTATTAAAAAATCTCCTTTCTTAAGTTCGATTTTTTTATATCTTTTTATAAGGTTTTAAAATTCTTTAGAGCTTAACCCGATTGTACTTAGTTCTTCAATTAAGACTTTTTTATCGTCCATATTAATGTAAAACTCTAAATATCAATTCTTTTAAAAGATCTTTCTGCGACAAGCTAGCTCCTACCCCTTTACTTTTTACATCTGCATCCCTTAAAAAAGCAATTACTTGGGCTACTTTACGCATTGGATAATTTCTACCTGCTAAAAAATATTCATCAACAAAATAAGGACTTACTCCTAGTGATTTAGCTACTGAATTTTTAGACTTATCTTTTAAACCATGAAACATTAATAGCTGTGTAAAAAAACTATTCAACAAAGAAATAGTCATTACAGTAGGATTATTCTTTGGGTTTTCAGAAAAATAATTAATAATTCTATTTGCTTTTAATACGTTTTTTTCTCCTATTGCTTTTCTTAACTCAAAATTATTATAGTCTTTAGAGATACCAATATTATCTTCTATATGCTTGTCGTTAATAATTGATTCCTTTGGTAAAACAATCATTAACTTATCTAATTCATTAGAGATTTTACTTAAATCTGTACCTAAAAACTCCACTAACATTTGGGCAGCTTTGGGTTCTATTTTATATTTTTTACCGCTTAAAACTCTACGAATCCAATCTGAAACTTGGTTTTCATAAAGCTTTTTACTTTCATAAATTAAACCTGTTTTTGCAATCGTTTTGTGCAACTTCTTACGTTTATCTAATTTTTTATATTTATAATTTAAAACTAAAACAGTTGTTGGTTGAGGATTCTGTGCATAAGCAACCAATTTCTCTATATTTCTACTTAAATCTTGTGCTTCTTTAACAATTATAACTTGCCTTTCTGCCATCATTGGATAACGTTTAGCAGAAGACACTATATCTTCTATACTAGCGTCTCTACCATACATTATTTGTTGATTAAACCCTTTCTCTGCTTCATCTAAAATAGTCTCTTCTATAAAATCTGAAATCTTATCTATATAATAAGGTTCATCACCCATTAAAAAGTAAATAGGTTTAATGTTTCCTTTTTTAATCTCTGAAACAATGTCTCTAATTTCGTTCATTTATTTTTTATAATTATTACACATCATTTTCATTTTTTTTTAGGAAAGAATAAAATTTCATTCCATTTTATCAAGCGTAAAAATAAGACCAGAAAATTATTGATATAACCTATTTACTTAAGTAGATTTAACTGCTCCAGTAATACCAACTAATAAATGTATTATATCTGATTTTTATTTACTTTTGATTAATGCAAAAATTAAATCTGCCAACTTATAATTTTAAACTCAAAAGTAAAGAAAATAAGACGCTTATTTTTGATAAACTTAGAAAAAAATACATGGTTTTAACTCCAGAAGAATGGGTTAGACAACATTATGTTTCCTTTTTAATTGAAGAAAAAAACTATCCTGTTTCTTTAATTGCTTTAGAAAAGCAATTAACAATTAATAATCGAAAAAAAAGAACAGATATTTTGGTTTTTAATACTGATGGAAATCCAGAAATAATTGTAGAATGTAAAGCTCCAGAAATAAAGATTACACAAGACACTTTCGATCAAATTGCACGTTATAATTTAAAACTAAAAGCCAACTATTTAATTGTAACCAATGGTTTAGAGCATTTTTATTGCAAAATGGATTTCGAAAATGAAACTTATGTTTTCCTTAGAGAAGTACCAAATTATAATTAAATAGCATTTTATTATTTAATCGTTTTTAAAAATTTGTCTAAATAAAATTAGATATAAAAAAATGGTTTTATTAGGTTAGTTTTATCATTAAACTAATATAATAAGATGTAAATTTGCAACCTTGAAAACAGCAATCGTCATATTAAATTGGAATGGAAAAAAATTGTTAAAACAATTTTTACCATCTATTGTAAACTTTAGTTCTAAAGAAGCTGATATTTACGTTGCAGACAATGCTTCTAATGACACTTCTATCTCTTTTATAGAACAACATTACCCTTCAATCAAAATTATTAAAAACACCGAAAATGGTGGCTATGCAAAAGGATACAACGATGCTTTACAGCAAGTTAAAGCAGATGTTTATTGTTTAATTAATTCTGATGTAGAAGTTACAGAAAATTGGCTCCCTCCTATTCTAGATGTTTTTAAATCTGAAGATAATACTGCTATTATTCAACCAAAGATTTTAGATTATAAGGAAAAAACTAAATTTGAATATGCTGGAGCTGCAGGTGGTTTTATAGATTTATATGGATATCCTTATTGTAGAGGACGCGTTTTTAATAAACTAGAAAACGATAGTAATCAATTTAATGACACTACAGAAATATTTTGGGCTTCTGGTGCTTGCTTATTTATTCGTTCTAAAGTTTACCATCAACTAAATGGTTTTGATGAAGATTACTTTGCTCATCAAGAAGAAATAGATTTATGTTGGAGAACTCAAAATAATGGATATACAGTAAAATATGTAGGTACATCTACTGTTTTTCATGTTGGTGGCGCTACTTTACAAGAAACAAATCCGCATAAAACATTTTTAAATTTTAGAAATAGTTTATTAAATGTGGTAAAAAATGTTCCAAAAAAATGGTTCTTATTTATTGTTTTTTCACGCTTAATTTTAGATGGAATTGCTGGTATTAAATTTATTTTAGAATTAAGACCAATTCATACATGGGCAATTATAAAAGCGCACTTTAGCTTTTACAGAAAACTACCAAAATTCTTAAAAAAGAGAAAAAAACTGAACAAAAACCCTGATTATAACCTACATACTAGTATTGTTTGGCAGTATTTTGTTTTGGGTAGAAAATATTTTAATAAACTAAAGTAATTCGCTTTTATAAAAAAACTTTATAAAATATCTAAACTACCTTTACCTTCTCTTATAACTTCTGGGTAACCATCTGTTAAATCTATGATTGTTGAGGCATAATTATCTCCATAACCACCATCAATAACAACATCTACTAAATTTCTCCATTTTTCAAAAATTAACTCGGGATCTGTTGTGTACTCTAAAACATCATCTTCATCTCTAATAGAAGTAGAAACTATTGGATTACCTAAACTTTCTACTAAAGCTCTTGCAATATTATTATCAGGAATACGTATTCCTACAGTTTTTCTTTTTTTAAATGCTTTAGGTAAATTATTACTTCCTGGTAAAATAAAAGTATAAGGTCCAGGCAAAGCTCTTTTTAAAAGCTTAAATGTAGGTGAATCTATTTGTTTTACGTAATCTGACAAATGACTTAAATCATTACAAACAAAAGAAAACTTAGCTTTATCTAGTTTAATACCTTTTATTTTAGCAATTTTTTCTAAAGCTTTTGTATTTGTAATGTCGCAACCTAAACCATAAACAGTATCTGTGGGATAAATTATTAACCCTCCGTTTTTTAAAATCTTAACAACCTTATCAATTTCTTTTTGATTAGGGTTATCTTCATATAACTTAATAAATACTGCCATTATATAAAAATACAAAAAAACTCAACTTGAAACACAAGTTGAGTTATATTTTTGGGAAGAATTTCCTTTATTTAAGATTTATCTACCAATCTAAACCCTTCTCCATGAATATTTAAAATTTCGACGTTTTCATCTCTTTTTAAATATTTTCTTAGTTTAGCAATGTATACATCCATACTTCTAGATGTAAAATAATTGTCATCTCTCCATATTTTAGTTAATGCTAATTCTCTTGGCATTAAATCGTTTTTATGAATAGCTAACATGCGTAATAATTTACTCTCTTTAGGAGATAATTTTGTTGGTTCTTCAGTTTCTCCAATAGATAAATGACGTAACTTCGAATTAAAGAAAAATGAACCAATGTTAAATTCAAACTGTTCAGATTCTTTAGATTTATCACTTTCTTTTCTATGTAAAATAGCTTTTATTTTATGCAATAGAACTTCAGAATCAAAAGGTTTATTTAAATAATCATCTGCTCCTACAGCATAACCTTTTAAAACATCTTCTTTTAAAGTTTTAGCTGTTAAAAAAATAATTGGCACTTCTTTATTTGTAACTCTTATATCTTGTGCTAAAGAAAAACCATCTTTTCTAGGCATCATTACATCTAAAATACAAAGGTCATAATCGCTGTTTTTAAACATAATTAAACCTTCTATACCATCTTTAGCATGAGTAACATTATAATCGTTTAATGCTAAATAATCTTTTAAAACGGTTCCAAAATTTGGATCGTCTTCAACTAATAATATTTTTTTACTTCCCATTTTTATATATTTAAATTAAAGGTAATTTTACTGTGAATATACTTCCTTCTCCTTTTTCACTTTCAACAAATACTGTTCCGTGATGCTTATCTACTATTTCTTTTACATAGGCCAATCCTAAACCATGACCTTTTACATCATGAATATTTCCTTTTTGTTCTCTATAAAACTTATCGAAAACCATTTTTTGAGCGCTTTTACTCATTCCTATTCCTTCGTCTTTAATTTTAAAAATAAAGAACTTGTTAGTACTTTCTGTATACACATCTATCTTAGGACTTTCTCCAGAATATTTAATTGCATTTTCTAAAATATTAACTATAACATTTGTTAAATGGAATTCGTTTCCTGAAATTTCTGATGTAATAGCTTCAAAATGAGTATCTATATTTCCTTTTTTAGATTCTACCAATAAACTAACATGGTTAATTGCATCATCTATAATATCATGGATATCTACAATTTCTTTACTAATATCTAACTGATTTTTTTCTAATCTAGAAATACGAAGTACGTTTTCTACTTGAGTATGCATTCTTTTATTCTCATCACGAATCATTCCTATATAACGTAATACTTTTTCATTATCGTTAATTATTTTAGGGTTTTTAATAGAATCTAAAGCCAAATTAATAGTTGCAATTGGTGTTTTAAACTCATGCGTCATATTATTAATAAAGTCAGTTTTTATTTCTGATATCTTTTTTTGCTTAATTAACTGATAAAGTGAACCCGAAAAAGCTATAATAATGATAAAAATAAAAAACAGTGACAATAATAAAATGTTAGAAATATCTGATAAAATATGGTCGTTTTTTTCTGGAAAATTAACATACAATAAATATTCCGGCTTATTTTCAGAATTATAAAACAAAGGATAAGGGTAACTATCTTTCTTGTTTACAGTATAATAACCCGATTTTAACTTCGTCGCTAATCCATCTCTACTATAAACACCATATTTAAACTCTAAATTTATATTTCTCTTTTTTAACTCATCTTTAATTGTTGCATTTAACTCCCTATTACTTAATCTTTTATGTATTGGGTTAATACGATTATAGTCTTTAAAGTATTCTGAAAACTGACTTTCTTCTACGTTAGTAAGTCTTTTTGTAAATGAAAACCTTTTTTCGTCTATTGATGAAAACAAGTTGTCTGCACCTTTAATAAGTTTAGATTGAAAAAAATCTTTTTTCCCGGTTACTCTTTTAAAAATTACAGAATCGTCACTTAAAAAATCTACTGGTAACTCAAAGTTTTCTTCTAAAATTGTAGATCCAAAAGATATTTTTTGATGGTTTGTAGTATCTATTTCCTGAAAAAAAAGACTTTTAATCTGAGCTTCGTTTGCTAGAACAGCATTTTCAATAATTCCCTCAAATTTTTTATCAAAAAGAGATCTCTCTTTTTCATTAATTCTTTCGGAAACACTTCCTAAAGATTTCTGTACATCATTCTTAAATTGTTCCTTTTTACTTTCTACAGCATTGTTAATCCAATACATCTGTACAGCAATAATTCCTATTAAGGAAATGCTCATTAAAAACACGATAAGAACAAACATCTTTTTGCCCATACATCAAATTTACGTTATTCAAAATTTGAAATTGACGTTTTTAACGATGATTAACAAAATAACCCCTGTTTTTAAGAGTAATTTAACAAATTCGTTGAATATCTTTTAATGTACTACTTTTTTTTTGTTAAAATTTTATGAATTATATTTACCTGATTTCTAGTCTCATCTAGGTTTTCATTGCAAATTACGTAGTTAGATTGCAATATTTTTTTAACATCTTTCCATTGGTTTTTCATCCTATTAAACACCTCATTTTCAGTAACTGAATCTCTTAAAACTACCCTTTCTAATTTAGTTTCTAAACTAGCATAAACTGTAATTATTAAATCACAAAAAAGATTGCTTTTACTTTCAAAAAGAATAGCATTTTCATATACAATATATGACTTATTAGAATTATTTTTAACAAATTCTTTAAAATGATTCTTAACTTCTGGATGTACAATACTATTTAAAGCTGTTAATTTTTCTTTGTTACTAAATACAATATCAGAAATGTATTTCCTATTCAATTCATTATTATAAAACGCCTCATCACCAAATTCATTTATCAACTTTTCTTTTATAATTACAGAAGTGTTCATTAACTTTTTAGCTTCTATGTCTGCTATATAAATAGCAACATTTTTAAATTCTGAAAAGAAATTTGCTACTGTAGTTTTACCGCTACCAATACCACCTGTTAAACCAATAATCATAAACTATTTTTGAATTAAGAAATCTATTTTTGTAGGTATTATTTTAACACTTTTTATAAAATCTGGCTTTGTTATTATTTTAGGAATTAAATATCCTAAACTGTTTTTTTCAGAAATTGAATAATCACATTCAATTTTAAACGAAGCTTCAGAAACCTTAGCAAAATTAGACAAGGCAACTACAAAAACTACTTCTACGTTTTCTGTAAGTGTTGTTAAATTAACATTTTTGGGTAAGTTCTTAGTTATAAAATCAATTTTTAAATTTCCTTCTGTAAACTTTTCTACTTCACCAGAAATTGTTGTTTTTAAGGAGCTAAACTTAAGTGAGTTTACTTTTTTATTTTTTAAAATTAATACCTCTTCATTAAAACTAGTTTTTACATCACTTAAAATTAACTTACTTAAATTTAGATGATTAATTTTATCTATTTGAGATTCTGGCCCAGAAATGATAATTGAATCTGGCTTAATTTTAATTTCATTTAAAAGATCATATCCAATATGATAGTTAACTTCTAAGTCTGGTTTTAAAGCTACTTTTTTAGACTTTAAAAGTCCTAAGCTAAGGTAAATAGTGTCTTGTGCTATTTCCTGTATTTCAACTTCAGATGCTAATTGTTTTTGAATCTTAAGTATCTGATTTTTAATTAAAAAATAAAATTTAGAATTGTTACTTCTTTTTAAATTTGAAGCTTCTAATTGAATTTTTTTATTTTTAAATTTAGAGCTAACAATCTTAAAGCCAGAAGCCTTTACAGTAATATCTAATTCTTTTATTGGAGCTTCTTGTAATAGTTTGTTTTGAGGAATGTTGTTATAGTCTACAGTATACTTAATAACTGTAGTGTATTCTTTTGAAAATGTAATTAACAACCAAATTAAAAAAGAGGCAATTAAAAACCCTATAAAGGTCTTGGATATTTTGTTTGATTTTTTCACTAACTAATTCTTTTTTTTTGCAATCTAGTAAAAAAGTGATGAACAAAAAAAATGAGCTTTCACTAATTAAAGAAAAGCTCATTTTATATAAAATGTAAAATGTTTATTTTTTAACAGCAGGTGCTAAATATTTTTTACTTAGTTCCATTGAAATTGCAGAACGTTCAAATTTAATTTTACCAGCTCCCGTTTCTATAGTTACAGTATTATCTGCAGCATGCAGTTCTACTATTTTACCATGAATACCAGAAGTTGTTACTACTTTTGAACCTTTTTTAATTTCAGACTGAAATGCTTTTTCTTTTTTTTGTTTAGTCATTTGTGGTCTTATCATAAAAAAGTATAAGACTCCAATCATTGCTACAAAAGGTAGCATAGACATTAAACTACTTGAATCAGCTTGTAACGCTATTGTTGAAAACATATTTATTATTTTGCTTTTGGTGTAACCATACCTTTAAGAGTTAAAATTTCTCTACCAGATTCTGTATTTGTTATTAATGTAATATCTTTTCTTTGTCTGTTACGTTTACCAGCAGTGTTAAATTTAACCTTAACCTCTTTCGTTTCTCCTGGTTTAATAGGCGCTTTTGGCCACGCAGGAACTGTACAACCACAAGTTACTTTTGCATCAGTAATAACTAAATCTATTTTACCAGAATTTGTAACTAAAAATGTTTTACTAACAACATCTCCTTCATTTACTGTACCAAAGTCATACTCACTTTTTTCTACAGTTATAGAAGCTGTTCCTTTTTTAATTTCTAAATCTCTAGATTTAGCTTTATCTAAATTCCCTTTATTAATTTTTGTTTTTGCATTACTGTCTGCACAAGAAACAAATACACTTGCAGTAATTATAAAAGCGAATAAAATTGTTATTTTTTTCATGATATTAAAGTTTTTGTAAAAATACTAAATAAATTTGCTATAACAAAAGCTTATAATAAGCCTCTTCCTATTTTAACAATTCTTTTAGAGTTTATAAATTCTTTAGATATTCTATCTAAAACTCCATTTATAAAGTAACTACTTTTTTCTGTAGAATAATCTTTAGAAATTTCGATGTACTCGTTAATAGTAACTCTAGTTGGTATTGAAGGAAAATTAAGAAACTCTGTAATTGCCATTTTTATTAAAATCATATCCATATCTGCAATTCTTTCTGCTTCCCAGTTTGGTGTTTTCTCAGAAATATCCTCTTCGTATGCTTTATGTTTTAAAATGGTTTTTGTAAATAATGCTGATACAAAATCTTCATCATCTTTGTCTTTAAACAAACTACCAACAACAAAAATTGTATTCTCTTTAAATTTACTTAAAGATTTTACAACCCAAGTATTTACAAAAGGAATATCATCAGACCAAGAAATTAATTCGCCTTCATAATATTCAGCTAATTTTTCATTAGGTGCAATTATCTCCTTAAAAAAACCAATAACAAAGGCTTTGTCAATTTTATAAGAATCTTCTACTGTATCTATATATTTTTTATATAAATCACTTTTTTGCAATTCTTCAAAAATAATTTTTACATACTCCTTATCTAATTCCCAGTTTTTAAGATTATTCATCTCTATATAGCTTTCAACACTTATGCTCTCTGCAATAGAATTGATTACTTTATTCTCTAAAAATTTAGTATTGGGTTTTAAATCGTCTTTTGTAGCAAGAATTTTCTTTTTGGAAAGTGCCATTTTCTTTGCAGCAAATTTTTGAACCTCAACTAAAAGTTGAATGTTTAAAACGTACAAATCAAACATTTTTAAAATACTATGCTTTAAAAATTTTTCTTCTCTAATGATATCATCATTATGAGATTGCTGCATAGCGTATACAGATTGCATTACTTTAACTCGAATATGTCTCCTGTTAATCATTGTAAAGAACTTAGATAAATTGCATTTTTTTGCTTTGCAAAAATAGTATTATTTTAGTTTCTCAACAGTTATTTTTAATACTTTTTTAAGAAAGTTTATCTTTTTGAAACTCGTATATTCGTGCTATATATTTTAACTCATTTTTTTCATTGAAAGCACTACAATATTTAAACAAATATTTTTCTAAATACAAATGGCGTATTCTTATAGGATTGTTAATTACAGTCTTCTCTAAATTACTAGCCTTAAGGATTCCACAGATTATAAGAGACTCTTTAAATGTTGTAGAAGACTATCATAATAATGTAATCACAGATATTTCTGTAGTAAAAAATCAACTACTTATAAATGTTTTTATTATAATTGGTATTGCATTGTTAGGTGGTTTTTTAACTTTTATTATGAGACAAACCTTAATTGTTACCTCTAGGTTAATTGAATTTGATTTAAAAAACGAAATTTATCAACAATATCAAAAATTGTCACTTACATTTTATAAGAAAAATAGGACAGGTGATTTAATGAACAGAATTAGCGAAGATGT
>CAJQQH010000191.1 GCA_905480405.1 uncultured Polaribacter sp.
GAATATACTTTGATAGTGGAGTAAAGCCGCTTGGTTAATTTATTGGAGATAAGTTTATAAATGTAAAAAGAGCAGCTAAAAAGCTGCTCTTTTCTATTAATTAATTCAATTTATATTAAAACTGAACGTTAATACCTATACTGAAATTAGTTCCTAATTGACCTAATTGTTGAACCTCAGAAGAGTATTGGAATCTAGAACCTGCTTGAGCAGTGTTAGTAGAAGCTAATGTTACATCTGGATAAACATCAAAAATATTATTAATGTTTGCATTAAATGAAATCATGTCTGTTAAGTTATAGCCAAAACCTAAATCTGTAGAAATTTTAGCAGATAAATCTTGATCTATTCCACCAGATTCTGGAGCAGTAATTGTTACTTCACCAAAACGAGTGTTGTTAAATGATACATCCCACTTATCAGTTACATAATTTAAACCTAAAATCATTTTAGATTTTGGTCTAGAGTTTGTAATTAAACCTTGTTCTTGTCTGTCAAAAATATTATATCCAGCATCAGAAATAGTTTTAGGTGTATTAATTGCATCAATTGTAGTCTTATTAAAGTTGGCAGCAAAACTAGCATGTAATTTTCCGCTTTCTCCCATCTCTATATTTCTATAGTTTAAAACTAAATCTGCACCAGTTGTTTTAGTATCACCAGCATTAATAAATACTTGTACTGCAACAACACCATTATCTTCTAAAATTTGCTCTACAGGGTTTGTTGTATTTGGATCATCATCAGAACCAATTTGAGAAGAGAATAAAACTCTATCATCAACCTTAATTTGGTAGAAATCTATAGAAGCAGAAAAGTTTCTATCAAACTTATAAGTTAAACCAGCAGATAAGTTTTTAGAAATTTCGTGTGTTAATGTTGGTACTCCTAAAGCTTGTACAGCAGGATTATCATTTGCTAAAGTACCTTGTAATAAAGGTTCTGCAGAACCAGCAACAATAATGTACTGACTTAGTGTAATATGAGATTGGTGTAATGTTGGTGCTCTAAAACCAGTACTATAAGATGCTCTTAAAGCTCCTTTATCTCCTAATTTATAACGACCATTAGCTTTCCAAGAAAAGTTTGAACCAGCATCTGTATAATTTTCATATCTACCAGCGACTCCTAATAATAAATCTTCTGTAACATCGTAATCTAATTGTGTGTATAGTGCAAAGTTATTTCTGTGCCATACACCAGCTTCATTCGGTTTAATACCAGCAAAAGAATCTGAACCTGCTCCATAGTAAGATAATGGATTACCTTCTATAGCTTTAAAACTTTCTTGTTTAAATTCTGACCCAAAAGCAACTCCTACTTTATCAGATAGTTGGCTATTAATATCTAAATTATAAACAACGTTTGTAAATCTATATCCTCCAGGATTAAAAGTCCTAGGAGAAGTTCCATGATCTGCTAAGTAATCTCTGTTAACAGAATTGTTTACAGTAACATCTACATCATTAGAACCATACGTTACACTTGCATCTGCATTCCAGTTTTCTGCTAATTGAAACCTTAAACCAGCCGCATTTATGTGGTCGTTAATTTTAGTTTCAAAAGTTGGTTGGTAACCAATAAAATCTTCAGGATCTCTTGTTATAAAGTTAGCGTTTGCAACATCATTTCTCCAATAAGGAGCTCTGTAGTATGCAAAACTTTTACCATTTCTAGTAGTATATCCATGGAAAGAATAAATTGTAGCATTTTCACCAAGAGGGTGCTCCATGTTTACAAAAAAGTCTTTCTTTTCCATTTCTGGTTGTCCAACAGTCATACCAGCAGTTGGGTTATCAGCTAACCAAGCTACATCTCTTGGTGTAGTACCTACATCAGAAACGATACCTGCTCTATTTGTAATTGCTTGCTTATAATAACCTAAAGTTATATTTACAAAACCACCATCTCCAAAGTTAAAAGCAGTATTAAAATCAGATGAAAGGTTAAATCCATCTTTTTCTGAAGTAATACCCGCTTTAGAAGTAAAAGTAGAATATTCTACATTTTTCTTTAAAATAATATTCATTACACCGGCAATTGCATCAGAACCATAAATAGCAGAAGCTCCATCTCTTAAAACTTCAACTCTCTCAATAGCTGCAGTTGGTATACTTTTTAAATCTACACCAACTTCACCTTTACCAGGAGTTCTATTTAAATATACTTGTGCACTTTGGTTTTTACGTTTACCGTTTATTAATACCAATGTTCTACTTGGACCTAATCCACGTAAATCTGCTGGATCATAGTGAGCAGTAGCATCAGCAATTGCCTGGTTTTGAGAATTAAAAGAAGGTACTTTAAAAGTTAACATTCTGTCTAAAGTAGGTTTTCCACTTTTTTGTAATTCTGCTACATCAATATTATCAATAGGTACAGGAGAGTCTAATATAGTTCTTGGTTTTGTTCTGTTACCAGTAACTACAATTTCATCTAATGCTTCACTTCCTTCTTGTAAGGTTATATTTAGATAAGCACTATCTTTTACACTTACTCGTTTTGTTTGGTAACCGATAGAAGAAACTACTAGTGTTGCTGGTAAACTTTTAACAGTAATGTTAAATTCTCCGTTATCATCTGTAGTTGTTCCGTTTGCTGTTCCTTTTACTAAAATATTAATGTAAGGTAAAGCTTCACCAGAAGCATCCTTTATTTTTCCTTTAATAGTTTGTGCAGCCATTGCAAGTGGTAGCATAAACAAGATAGAAAACATTAACGATTTTAAAATGTCTTTTTGTTTCATATAATTTAAGTTTTAGTTAATAATAAACAAATATTGTTGTTTTAATTTTAAAACACAAGTTTTATAATGGAAAACACATTGTTTTGGTTTATTGGTTGGATTTTTTGTAACTTTTTTGTTAATTTTTCATCATTAAAATATGATTATCGTAAAATTATCTATTAAAGAAAAAAAATGCTACTATTACCGTAGCATTTTCTAATTCAAATATTTAGCTTTAATTAAAACTGGTAATTCAATGATAAATTAAACATTGTTCCTAGTTGACTAAAATGGTAACCATCATAAGTCATTTGAGAATAACGTTGATTAAAAGTAATTAAGTTAGATTGGTTTTTTACTTGAGCAGGATCGTTTAAGATTGCTGTTCCAGTTGCATTTTCTGCTTTAAAAGACCATTCTGGTAATACATTTAATAAGTTATTTACGTTTAATGCAATAGTAACTTTTTCAGAAGCATTATAATTAATACCTAAATCTGTAACAATTTTTGGAGTAAATTCTGTTCTTAAATTAGTATCCATACCCTGTTGTTTAAATGTAGTTTTACCAAAATAAGTATTGTTTAAAGAAAGACCCCATTTATTAATATCATAAGTAGTTCCTAAAATCCATTTTGTTTTAGGTCTAGATGTAAAAAATAAAGCTTCTTGAGTAGCGTTTACAACAGATTGACCAGTTGCAGCAACAGAGGCTGGGTTTTTAACATCACCATCTCTTTCGTTTTTAATTGTATAGTTACCAGATAAATTAAAACCTAATGTACCATCTCCAACTTCTAACTTGTTATAAGTTAAAACAACATCTAAACCAGAAGTTTTAGTATCTAATGCATTTACAAAGAAACTTAGGTCAGACAAACCTGCAAAAGCTGGTAAGTTTGGTGGTGTAATCTCTGTACTTAATACAATTCTATCTTCAACATTAATACTATAATAATCTACAGTAAAGCTTAAGTTTCTATTTACTTTTCCTCCTAAACCAAGTGTAAAGTTTGTAGAAGTTTCCTCTTTTAATTTAGGGATTCCTAATAAACCAGCTTGAGAAGATACGTTATTTACTAAACCACCTACTTGAATACCTTGTCCAGGAACAAAACTATATTGTGCTTTTTGTGTATAAATTTGGTGTAATGTTGGTGCTCTAAATCCAGTTGAAAGAGAACCTCTTAAAGTGTATTTATCAGAAATTGTATAAGCAGAACTTAGTTTCCATACAAAAGCATTTCCAAAATCTGAATAGTTTTCAGATCTAATTGTTCCGTCTAAAGTTAAATTTTCTGATGGATTCCAGTTTAAAGATGCGTAACCACCAAAGTTATAACGTGTAAATTTCCCAGAATTTTCAGGGCTATTTCCAGAAAATGAATCTGCACCACCACCGTCATATGAACCTAACTCTCCTTCTATAACTTCAAAAGTTTCATATCTAAATTCTGTACCAAAGGCAAAACTTAAGTTATCAGATAAAACCTTAGAAATATCAATATTTCCTACATTATGATAAAAACCTGTTCCTCCTGGATCAAAAGATTTTTTAGAGTTTTCTCTATATAATTCAGACCCTTCAGTAATTTCTCCTGTGTCAACAGTACCATTATTATTTGCATCTACCCAAGTTGATGGAGAATATACTGTATTTCTGTTATGAGATTGATTTACTTTATAAGTTTGAGAATTTCCTCCAGTTGTAAAACTAGCATCAATATTCCAATCGTTAATTACAGACTTAAAACCAACTGTAGCATTATAGTCATTTAAATCTCCTTCAAAAGTTGGCACATAACCATCATAACCACCTGCATTTGTAGGGTGGTTTCCAGGGTAAAAGTCTGCTAAGTAAGGAAAGTCTGATACAGTTCTCCAGTAAGGAGTTCTATAATTAGCATAAGAATTTACTTTTTTATTGATAAATGCTCCGTTAAAATATAATTTTGACTCGTCGCTTAATTTGTATTCACTGTTTACTAAAAATTTAGCAGCTGCTGTTTCTGGAGAACCATTAATATTACCAGCATCTGGCCTTCTAGATAAAAATTCTTGAACATCTGCAATGTTAGCACCAAAATCAGCTGCTTCACCAGCTGCATCAACAGTACCAGGTCTGTTTGATAAACTTGTTTTAGAAAAATCTACTGTATAATTTACAAATCCTTTATCGTCTCCAATAGCAGAACCATTATTAACGCTAATACCAAACATTTCACCATCTCCTTCAGAAGTAATTCCTGTTCTTAATGTTGCAGAACCAGAATTAACATCGTCTTTTAATATAATATTAATTACACCAGCAATTGCATCAGAACCATATTGTGCAGATGCTCCATCTCTTAATACTTCAACAGATTTAATTGCGTCTGTAGGAATACCAGAAATATCTGAACCTGTTTCACCTCTACCAGGAGAAGTTTGTGTGTATAATAACGCACTTAAGTTTTTACGTTTTCCGTTAATTAATACCAAAGTTCTACTTGGTCCCATATTTCTAATTTCATATGGATCTAATAAAGAAGTTGCATCATTAACAGGTGTTTGAACTGTGTTAAAAGAGGGAATTTTGTATTGTAATGCTTTATCAAAAGTTGTTTGTCCAGTAGATATTAAATCTTTCGAAGAAACAACGTCTATTGGTAAAGGACTTTTTGTGTTACTTCTAGAAGGTGTTCTAGAACCTGTAACTACAATTTCTTCTAAAGATTCACTACCTTCTTTTAGTACAATAGTTATAGATTTACTGTTTCTAGCAATTACTTGTTTAGTTTTGTAACCAATAGAAGAAACTATTAATGTTGCAGGTAAATTTTTTGCAGTAAGCTTAAATTCTCCATTGTCATCTGTTGTAGTTCCGTTTGCTGTTCCTTTTACAAGTACATTAATGTAAGGTAAAGCTTCGCCAGAAGCATCTACTACTTTTCCTTTAACTGTTTGAGCTGCCATTATTAAAGGCATCAAAAATAAAAAAGAATACATTAAAGATTTTAAAATAGTTTTTTGTCTCATCTAATTATTTATTAATTAATAAAAGTTTTTAATTAGTTTCTGGCTAGGTAGCAGAAACCGATTTATTATATAAGACAGAAAAATAAAAAGTATACCCTTTAAAAATCATTTATTTTTAAAGAATTTGATAAAAAAGGAATAAGTATTTAATAATTATAGCTTTATATTCAGTTTTGTGTAGTAAAATGAGCCATTTGTTCCCATTTGTGTAGCATCCCATAATCCGCCACTATCAGTAAAACTATTTTGTTTTGTTGGATAGATGTTAAATAAATTATTTGCACCTAGTTGAAAATTTATTAAATTATTTAGTTGATAACTTAAATGTAAATCGGTTGTAATCTTTGGTGCGTAATTATCTATTGATGCTTCTAGTCTTTCTGTTTCAGAATTGTTAAAGTTAGAAAGATCTTTATGTATTTGCCAGTCGATTAATTTTATTTTACTAAAGTGAGTAAAACTAACTGATGTTTTTAATTTATTAATTTGATGATTAATGCTAAAGTTAAATTTGCTATTTGGCGCTGAAGCTAGTAAAAACTGTTGATCTCTTATTCCAAAAAAAGTTTCTTTATCAAGGGTTTTGTTTTTTATTTTACTAATACTCATATGGTTTATATTTCCTGAAAGATCTAAGGAAATTGTACTATTTTCAAATTCTTTTTTCCAATTTAATACTAAATCAATTCCAGTAGTTTTAGTATCTACTCCATTTGCGAAAAATTGTACATTATCTACACCATAACCAAGATTAGAAGCATCAAAATTTCCACTTAAAATAATACGATCTATAACAGAAACAAAATAAGTATCTATAGTCGCATTAAAGTTAGAACTTAGTTTGGCGGTAAAGCCTAAACTAAAATTCCTTGCTCTTTCTTCTTTTAATTGATCTATTTGAAAAGATCTTGCAATTGGATTATTATTCGCAATTAACAAAGATTCTGTTGGTGCATTACCAATAAAATTGGTAAATGTTAAATTATAATAAATTTGAGCTAAAGATGGTGCTCTAAACCCTGTACTAAAGGAGCTACGAAAATTAAATTTTGGAGTTATTTTATATCTAGAAGCTAGTTTGTAGTTAAGTGTGCTTCCAAAGTCGCTATAATATTCATAACGAATAGCAGCGCCAATCATAAATTTCTTAGTAAAATCTATTTCAGTATCTACGTATAGTCCAAGATTAGAACGGTTTCTATTTACTTCATTTTCTGTAGAATACCCAGGAAAACCTTGTGATCCACCAGGTCTTATTCTTCCATTGTAAGTTTTGTAGTCAGAGATTGGTGTTTGAGAAGTAATTAGATTTCCATTTATGTCATAAGCAGCATATGAAGCTTCTTCTCCTGCAAAAATTTTATATTTATCCAATCTGTATTCTAGTCCTAAGGCTATATTAAATCCATAAGATTCAGTATTAAAGTATTTTGAAAAATCGATACTTGTAGTATTTTGAATTAATTGATGTCCTCCTGCATCAAAATCTGTTGGCGAGTTTTCTTCTAAAGTTGCATTAAGTGTGTTTTTAATAAAATAATGAAAATTATTTCTTCCAAAAGTATTATTTATATCAACATTCCATTCTTTAAACTCTGTAATTATACCAAGTGAGAATGAATTGTCTAAAATGTTAGATGTTATTAGGGGATTAAATCCGTTAGCATAAATACCTAACACATTTCTTTCGCTAAAAGGATTTCTTGTAAACGCGTAGGCTTCTGTGTTTTTATAATTGAAACCACCATTAGTATATAATTTTGTGTTCTGATAAATAGGAATTTCAGAGTTAAAAAACATACTCACACTTTTTATGGCCGCTTGTCCATATTTTTCTCTGTGTACTGTTCCAGACCTTAAGGTGTTATCAGAAGATAAAGCTTCGGTTGTAAAGTTTATAAAACCATTTTTAGCAATTTTTGCACCATAATTTAAAGCTAGTTTATAAGTAAAACCATCAATTTTATTAGAAAAAGTACTATTGCTGTTTGCGTTATAAAATCCTACGGTAGAATTTACGTTTAATTCGTTATCAGCGTCTTTTAAAACAATGTTTATGACACCAGCAATAGCATCAGAGCCATATTGGGCAGATGCGCCGTCTCTTAATAATTCTATTCTTTTTATTGCAGAAATTGGAATTGCATTTAAATCTGTACCAGAATTACCTCTTCCTCTTGTACCATATAAATTAATTAATGATGCTTGATGTCTTCTCTTTCCGTTAATTAGTACTAATGTTTGGTCTGGCCCTAAACCTCTTATGGTTGCAGGGTCTATATGATCTGCACCATCTGCGCCTGATTGTTTTGTGGCATTAAATGACGGAATTGCATATTGTAAAAACTGATTAATTTCTACTTGACTACTTTTAGAAGATGTTTTTGCAATATCTATAAAGTCGATTGCAACTGGAGTGTCATTAGCAACTCTATTCTTGTTTCTAGAACCTAAAACTTGTACTTCATCTAATTCCTGACCAGATACTAAAACTATTGTATTAAATGTGTTTGGTAAAAGTTTTAGCGTTTTGGATTTATGACCTAAAAAGCTAATTGTAATGTTATTATCTTTTTCAATTTCAAAATTAAAAGTACCATCTAAGTTGGTTGTGGTGCCAAATAAAAATTTTGCTTCTTGCAGTGTAGCTTTACTTAATGGTTTGTTGTCAGAACTTAAAACGATACCTCTAACATTAATTTTACTTGAACTTAAAATTTTGTCAACGGTTATAGAGCTGTTAATAAACGTTTTTTCTTTGTTTAAAATTATTTTTTTGGATAGATGTTTTTTACCATATATAACGTAGTAATTATTGCCTAAATCATCAAAACTAAATGAGGTTAGTTTTTCTAATAAAGATATAGTTTCTTTTAGCGATAAGTTAATAAAACCATCTTCCTGTATAATTTTATTTGATAATAAGTTTGCGCTGTAAGTAAAGAAAATTTTATGCTTATTGCTAATTTTATCTAACAATGTAGTTAACGGAACTCTGTTTTTTTTCTGATTTTGAGCAACTGTAGTTTTAAAAGTAAGAGTTACAAAAACAATTAGTATTAGAGGCTTTATGAGTACTAATTTTTGAAACATTTACTGTTTTAAGGTTAAACTTACTTCTTACTAATAATTAAATTATTATCTTTCTTATTAATAATTACATCAACAGATTTCTCGATAGCTTTTATACATATATTAATATTTGTAATTGGTACAGCACCGGTAATTAATGTGTTTTTACTAATTTCATCCTCAAATATAATAGAATAACCATAAGATTCTTCTATTTTTTCCATTGCTTTCTCCAAAGATAAGTTTTCAAATAATAAAGAACCATTTTTCCAAGATGTTTTTAAATTGGCGTTAAAAACGTTTATATCTTCTAAAATTTCATTTTTATCTGATGAGTAAGAAATATAATTACCAGGTATCATTTTTTTATCTGTTCCATTTTTAAGTTTTAACCAAATATTACCTTCTTCTAAAAAAACATCAGTTTTTTTCTTTTTAGTATTTACATTAAAAGAAGTACCATAAACCTCTACAGATAAATCATCTGTTACAACCCAAAATTTTGCGTTTGTAACTGTTTTTTTATCAACTTCAAAAAAAGCTTCACCAGATAACCAAATTTTTCTACTTTCGTTTTTGTAATATGATAAACTAGAATTAGAGTTTAAAGTTACATCACTACCATCTTGTAGTTTTATATTTAAAATTTCTCCATAATTAGTTTTATGAGTAATTTTTGAGTTGTTATTTGTAAAATAAAACCCAATAGAAACTAATAGTAAAATAGATGCTGCTACGCTAAATTGTTTTAGAAATCTTAATTTTCTTTTTGGTTTGGTTTTTTTAGTTTGAATTTTAGCTTCTAACTTACTCCATTCAAAAGCAACTTTATCTTTACTAATAAATTGTTTATCAAAAGAAATTCCTAATACAAGATCCTTTGCTTTGTTTACAAGCTCTTTCTTTTCAGGATTTTTAGCAACCCAGAATTCCCAAAAATTTATGTCTGTTCCGTTTTCTTGTAATGCCCAGTTTTTAAAAGAAGCATCTTCTAGAAAGTCGTTAATGTTGTTATACTTTTTCTTAATCATTTCAATAAATATCTTGATCTGTACTTTAATAAGCCTTTTTTGTGTTTTTTATACTCTTAATTTTATGTTAAAGCTTAATTAAATAATTTTATAATAGAAATCTCTTCTTTTAGGCTTTTTATTGCTTTGTGAAGCGTATTTACTACGCTTTGGTAATTTATATTCATTATTTCTGATATTTCTGTAGCCTTTAAACCACTATAATATTTTAAATAAATAGCTTCTTTTTGTCTTTTTGGTAACTTGTTTAATAATTTAGAGATATTTTTATCTTTAAATCTTTGTGTTTCTTGATTAGTCATTAACTCTTCTGCAGTAAACTGAATATCTACAAAGTTCTCAATTGAGAAATCTGTTTGTTTCAATTTTTCATTTTTTTTCATCACCTTTAATAAAAATCGTTTGTATGACGTAAAAAGGTAAGGTGCAATGGTGTCTAAATCGCTTAAGTTTTCTCTATGTTCATAAACATACAAGAAAAAATCTTGTAAAGAATCTTCTGTTACTGCTTTATTCTTTGATATTTTTAAACCATAACTATGTAACTTAGGGTAGTAACTCTCAAAAAGTACAGAAAATGCATTTAAGTCTCCTTCTTTTAATGATTTCCAAATATATTTGTCAGTTAATTTATCCATGATTATTATTAGGTGCAAAATAATCTTTAAAAGTAATAAAAAATAAGGAATAAGGTTTAACCTTCTTTTAACAACAATAATTTTGTTAATATTGTAGCTTTGTTGTCAGAAAATTAATAAAAAATTATTACATATAATGGATGTAGATGTTAGAGCAATTAACGAGAAAATTGAAAGAGAGAGTGCTTTTATAGATATTCTTACTTTAGAAATGAATAAAGTAATTGTTGGTCAAAAACAAATGATAGAAAGTTTGTTAATTGGGCTAATAGGAAACGGTCATATTCTTTTAGAAGGTGTTCCTGGTTTAGCAAAAACATTAGCAATTAACACATTATCTAAAGCTGTACAAGCAAGTTTTAGTAGAGTTCAGTTTACGCCAGATTTATTACCTGCAGATGTTGTTGGAACCATGATTTACAACATGAAGGAAAATAATTTTGAAATTAAAAAAGGACCTATTTTTGCAAATTTTGTATTAGCAGATGAGATTAACAGAGCACCAGCAAAAGTACAATCTGCCTTGTTAGAAGCAATGCAAGAGCGCCAAATTACTATTGGTGACACTACTTTTAAGTTAGATGAGCCTTTCTTAGTAATGGCAACTCAAAACCCTGTTGAGCAAGAAGGAACATATCCTTTACCAGAAGCGCAGGTAGATAGATTTATGCTAAAGGTGGTTATAGATTACCCAAAGTTACAAGATGAACAAATTATTATGCGTCAGAATTTAACTGGCGGATTTGCAAAAGTAAATCCTGTTGTTTCTGTAGATCAGATTATAAAAGCTAGAAAAGTTGCCAACGAGGTTTATATGGATGAAAAAATTGAGAAATATATTCTTGATATCATCTTTGCAACTCGTTATCCAGAAAAATATAATTTACCTCAATTAAAAGACTTAATTAGTTTCGGAGCTTCACCTCGTGGAAGTATTAATCTTGCAAAAGCTGCAAAATGTTATGCTTTTATCAAAAGAAGAGGTTATGTAATTCCAGAAGATGTTAGAGCTGTAGTTTTTGATATTTTACGTCACAGAATTGGTATTACTTATGAAGCTGAAGCAGAAAATGTAACTTCTGTAGATATTATTAATTCTATTATTAACGAAATTGAAGTACCATAGATAATTGGTAGTAAAATTAGTTGTAATTGGTAGTTACTAACTACAACTGAAGACTAATTTAAAAATTAATAGCCTGCTATAACTGAAAACTGCGACCGAATACTGTTTACTATAAAGATGGAAACTAAAGAAATACTAAAGAAAGTTCGTAAAATAGAAATTAAGACAAAACGTTTGTCTAATGATATTTTTGGAGGTGAATATCATTCATCCTTTAAAGGACGTGGTATGACTTTTTCTGAAGTAAGACAATATCAATTTGGCGATGATGTTAGAGCAATTGATTGGAATGTTACCGCCCGTTATAATGAACCATATATTAAAGTTTTTGAAGAAGAACGTGAATTAACAATGATGTTATTGGTAGATGTTTCTGGTTCAGAATCATTTGGTACATCAACACAATTTAAAAAAGATACTGTAACAGAAGTTGCTGCTACTTTAGCTTTTTCTGCTACTCAAAACAATGATAAAGTTGGTTTAATTTTATTTTCTGATGATGTAGAGTTGTTTATTCCTCCTAAAAAAGGAAAAAGCCATGTTTTAAGAATCATTAGAGAATTAATCGAATTTAAACCAAAAAGTAAAAAAACAGATATTTCTATGGCTCTTAAATTTTTATCTAGTGTGATGAAAAAAAGAGCAATTGTATTTATGTTGTCAGATTTTATGGATGACGATTATGAAAAAACCTTAAAAATTGCTGCTAAAAAACACGATTTAACTGGTGTTAGAATTTATGACAAACATGATGAGGAAATTCCTAATTTAGGAATGGTGCAAATGGTAGATTCAGAAACAGGAACAGTTCAGTTGATAAATACATCATCAAAAACAACCAGAAGAAATTATAAAGCAAATGCTTTAAGGTTAACAGATTATTACATCAATACCTTTAAAAGAGGAGGTGCTGGTACCATAAACACAAGAGTAGACGAAAGCTACGTAAAAAAATTATTAGGATATTTTAAACATAAAGGAAGATAATTAGAAATGAGAAAATACATTTTACATATTTTTTTATTAGTAACAGCTTTTTCTTTTGGTCAAAATCCAATGGTAAAGGCACAAATTGAAACTTCTCAAATTAGAATTGGAGAACAATTTAGTTTAAGGATTTCTGTAAATGAAACTGCCGATGTAATTCTACCTAAGTTAGAATTAAGAGGTTTAGAAGCGATAGATTCTGCTAGAATAGACACGGTTAATAATATGCTAATTCAAAAGTATGTTTTAACAGGGTTTGATAGTGGAGCATTTTACATACCAAGACAACAAATTTTTGTAAAAAACCAAGCGTATTTAACAGATTCATTACTTGTAAATGTTGCTACAATTGCTATTGATACTACAAAAGTAAAAAAGTTTCCTATTAAAACCATTAAAGCAGAACCTTATACTTTAGACGATTTTATCATTTATATTTATATACTTATTGCAGCATTAGTAATTATAGGTTTCTGGATTTATTGGTTTGTTATTAGAAAAAGAAAGATTGAAGAAGAAGAACCAACCTACATTGCATTAAAGCCTTATGATGAAGCTATTTATAAGTTAAATGAGTTGGATGAAAAACTATTGTGGCAAAATAATAAAGTTAAAGAATACTATAGTGAGTTAACCGAAATTATTCGTGGCTATATAGAACGTGAGTTAAAAGTACCAGCGTTAGAGAAAACTACAGACGAAATTTTAGAAACTTTAAATGATTTTAATGATGCAGAATCAATAGATACATCTAAAGAAACTATTAAAAAATTAAAAAAGCTATTACAAGAAGCCGATTTAGTAAAGTTTGCAAAATCTAAACCTTTAGCTTTAGAAATAGAAGAAGACCGAAAAGATGCTGAATTAGTAATTCATAATCTAAAACCTAAACAAGTAATAGCAGATGATGAATTGGAGTAATTTCGAATTTCTAAATCCAGAGTTTTTATGGCTGCTAATTTTAATTCCATTATTGGCAATTTGGCAATTTTTTAAACGTAAAAAAGATGTTGCAGTTTTAACCATACCAAGTGTAAAAGGTTTTAAAGCAAATACATCAATTTTATCAAAAATAAAACCAATTTTATATCTTTTAAGATTGCTTGCATTAGCTGCAATAATAGTTGCTTTAGCAAGACCTAGAAATGTTTCTGTAAGTAAAAGAACTAAAACAAATAAAGGTATAGATATTGTTATGGCTATAGATGTTTCTGCAAGTATGTTGGCTAGAGATTTAAAGCCAAATAGATTAGAAGCATTAAAAAAAGTTGCTGTAGATTTTGTTGATAGAAGACCAAATGACAGAATAGGAATTGTGGTTTATGCAGGTGAAAGTTTTACACAAACACCTATAACTAGCGATAAGTCTATTGTAAAACGTACCATTTCTGAATTAAAATGGGGACAATTAGAAGGCGGAACAGCAATTGGTATGGGCTTGGGTTCTGGTGTAAATAGACTAAAAGAAAGTAAAGCAAAAAGTAAAGTTATTATTTTACTTACCGATGGTGTAAATAACTCTGGTAATATAGACCCTAGAACAGCAACTGAGTTGGCAAAAGAATTAGGTATAAAGGTTTATACAATTGGTATTGGTACAAATGGAATGGCAGATTTTCCGTGGAGTAAAAACCCAAGAACGGGTCAGTTAAATTTTAGAAAACAACAAGTAGAAATTGATGAAAAACTGTTAGAGGAAATTGCGGCAGAAACTAACGGAAAATATTTTAGAGCAACAGATAATACATCATTAAAAGAAATTTATGATGAGATTGATAAGCTAGAGAAAACAAAAATAGAAGAATTTAAATATTATAATTATCAAGAAATGTATAGATCATTGGTCTTTCTTGCACTTGGTTTGTTAATACTAGAATTTTTATTAAGAAATACTTTATTTAAGAGTTTTATATAAATGTACAAATTAGAAGAACCAATTTATTTTTATTTACTTGCCATTGTTCCGGCAATGATTGTTATTTTCCTATTGGTTTTATGGTGGAAAAAAAGAACACAACGTAAATTTTCTAATCCAGATTTATTAAAAAGATTAGCACCTAACTCATCAACATTTAAATCAACCTTAAAATTGATAATGTTATTGTTAGGAGTTTCTTTTTTGGTAATTTCTTTAGTAAATCCAAAAATGGGTTCTAAATTAAAAACGGTAAAAAGAGAGGGTGTAGATGTTGTTTTTGCTTTAGATGTTTCTAAAAGTATGCTTGCAGAAGATATTGCACCTAATAGACTAGAAAAAGCAAAGCAAATTATCTCTAAAATTATAGATAAATTAGGTAGTGATAGAGTTGGGGTAATTATATATGCAGGAAACGCATATCCGCTTTTACCAATAACAACAGATCATGCTGCTGCTAATATGTTTTTGCAAAACGCAAATCCAGATATGGTTTCTAGTCAAGGAACAGCAATAAATGAAGCTTTAGAATTAGCAAAAACATATTATAATAACGATGAGCAAACAAATCGTTTTTTAGTTATTATTTCTGATGGAGAAGATCATCAAGAAGAAACAAAACAAGTAGCACAAAATTTAGCAAACGAAGGAGTTAAAATTTATACCGTTGGTGTAGGAACAGAAAAAGGTGGTCCAATTCCTATGCGTTTAAATGGCTCTATGATTGGCTATAAAAAAGACAATAAAGGAGAAACCGTAATTACACAACTTAAACCACAAGTTTTAGCAGGTATTGCAGATGCTGCAGATGGTATTTATATTGATGGTAATGTTACAGAAAATCCTGTAAAACAAATTTCGGACATTATTTCAAATGCTCAAAAAACGGAATTTGAAACAAAACAATTTTCTGATTATAAAGATCAATTTCAATGGTTTTTAGCTATAGCAATTCTGTTTTTAGTGTTAGATGTTTTCTTGTTTGATAAGAAAACAAAATGGCTAAGAAAAGTTGATTTGTTTAATGAAGAAAAAGTAAAAAAATAAAAAATGAAATTTTTACAAAACCTATTAATTATATGCTTGATGTTACTTTCATCATCAACTGTTCTTGCGCAAAAAGACTCTATCGCTTTGCAACGTAAGGCAAGAAAAATGGTGAGGCAAGGTAATGAGTTGTATCAACAAAAAAAATATACAGATGCTTCTGTTGCTTATAGAAAAGCGTTAGATAAAAGTTCGTTTTATGATAAAGCAAGCTATAATTTAGGAAATGCTTTGTATGAGAATAAAAATTATAAAGAAGCTGCACCACAATATGAATTATCTGCTAAAACAGCAACTAGTAAGTTTGCTAAAGCAGAAGCGTATCATAATTTAGGGAATTCGATGATGGAAACTAAAAACTATCAAGGTGCGGTAGATGCATTTAAAAATTCTTTAAGAAACAATCCTAATGATGATGAAACACGTTATAATTTAGCGGTTGCTCAAGATAAATTGGAGAAAGAAAAACAGAAAAATAAAGACGACAAGAACAAGGATAATAAAGATAAAAAAGACAAAGACGATAAAAATAAAGACAAGGAGAAGGATAAGAAGGAAGGTGATGATGATAAGAAGAAAGAAGGTGATGATGATAAAGAAAAGAAAGACGAAAAAGATAAGGATAAAGACGGTAAAGGTGATAAAGATCAGGATAAAAAACAAGATCCTAAAAAAGATGATAAGAAAGATCAGAAGCAAAAACCTAAGCCACAACAAGGAAAGATGTCTCCTCAACAAATTAAGCAACTGTTAGAAAGTTTAAATAATGAGGAAAAAAAGACTCAAAAGAAAATGAACGCTAAAAAAGCGAAAGGTAAAAAAGTAAAACAAGAAAAAGATTGGTAAATTTGCACTTTTATGAAGATGATGAAGTTGAAATTTTACATAACAGTATTTATTAGTTTATTATCACTTTCAATTCTTGCTCAAGAAGCAGAATTAACAGTTAAGGTGAGTAAAAATAAACTTGGTTTAAATCAGCGTTTGCGCATAGAATTTTCTATGAATAAACAAGGTGCAGATAACTTTACGCCTCCAGATTTTAAAGATTTTTTGGTAATTCAAGGACCAAGTCAGTCGGTTAGTCAATCTTGGGTAAACGGTAAGGTTAGCTTCTCTCAATCTTATACATATATCCTAAAACCTAGAAGAAGAGGTGAATTAATTATTGATGCTGCAAGCATTAAATATCGTGGTAGTACGCTTAATTCTAAAATGATGAAAATTATCGTTTTAAAAGCAGTAGATGTTGCTAAAAATCCAAATGATCCTAATTATATTGCTCAACAAAACATTCATTTAGTTGCAGAAATTTCTAAATCTAGACCATTTGTAGGAGAAGGTATTTATGTAGAATATAGATTGTATGTTAGTGAAAATGTTAGTGTTTATGACACTTCTGTAACAGAAGCACCACAATACAATGGTTTCTGGAATCAGGATATTAAAATAAACGGTTTCCCTGTTAAGATGGGGAAATATAATGGTGAAAACTATAGGTATATTGTACTTCAAAAAGCATTATTAATTCCGACAAAAACAGGAAAACTTACAATAGATCCAATGAAAATGGATATTGTGATTGGTGTGCCAACTGGAAAAGCAGATTTTTTTGGGAACGTGATTACCAAAAATATTACCAAAGAGTTTGCATCAACTAAAAAAGTTGTTAGCCCTAAGAGTCTTCCTTTAGAAGGAAAGCCAGAAAATTTTACTGGTGCTGTTGGTAAATTTAAATTTGATGTTTCTTTAAGTAAAAACGCATTAAAGGCAAACGAATCTTCTCAAATAAAAGTAGTAGTTTCTGGTAAAGGGAATTTAAAATTATTTGAACTGCCAATTGTTGAAACTCCGGTTGAGTTAGAAAAATATCAGCCAGAAAGAAAAGAAAGTATTAGAGTTGCGTCTGATGGAATTATTGGTTCTGTTTCTGACTTGTATACTGTTGTACCGCAATATAAAGGGAAATATAAAATACCAAATATTGGTTTTTCATATTTTAATCCGGATGCTAAAAAATATGAAACAATAACAACCGAAGATTTATTTGTTGATGTCTTAGAAGGTAAAGAATTAGTAAACACAGATAGTAACATAAATAATGTACAAAAGAAAACTGTAGTTTCTACGGGTAAAAACTTTAGATACATTCAAACAAAAAGTGAACTTGAATCTAAAGAGAGTTCAGATTTTTATGGTTCTAAATTATTTTATTTATTACTGTTGCTTCCTTTAGTAGCTATACCTGTTGGAATAGTAATTGCTAAAAAGAATGAGAAACGAAATAGCGATCTTATTGGTAGAAAACAAAGAAAAGCAGAAAGGTTAGCAAAGAAATATTTATCTGAAGCGCAAAAACAACTGGGTAAAAAAGAAGCTTTTTACGAAGCTTTAGAGCGTGCTTTACATAATTATTTAAAAGCTAAGTTAGGTGTTGAAATAGCTGATATTAGTAAGGAAAAAATTACTAGAATTTTAAAGAAAAAAAATGTTGAAGAAACAACTGTAAATCAATTTATAGATGTTTTAAAAGCTTCTGATTTTGCTCGTTACACACCAGTAACCGATACAGAAATGAAACAAGAATTTGAGAAAGCAAAACAAGTAATTGTTCAATTAGATAAACAGTTGTAAGATGAAAAAAATTGTATTTTTATTACTGATAATAGCCAACTCAATTGCAGCACAAACGGAAAATGAAAATTTTTTATCTGCAAATGATTTATATAAAAACAATAAGTTTGAAGAAGCTGTAGCATTGTATCAAAAGATAGAATCTAATGGCTTAGTATCTACAGAATTGTTTTATAATTTAGGTAACTCGTTTTATAAATTAAATAAAGTTGGACCTTCTATTTATTATTATGAAAAGGCTTTAAAATTAGATCCTTTAAATGTTGACGTAAAAAATAATTTAGTTTTTGCAAAACGTTTAGCGTTAGATAATATAGAAGAGTTGCCAAAGTCTATTTTTCAGAAGTTTAACAAAAATTATTTGCAAAAACTTTCTTATAATCAATGGGCAATTGTAGTTGTAGTATTTTCTGTTTTAGGTAGTTTATTCTTTTTATTATTTTATTTTGCAAATAATTCTACCACAAAGCGTGTTTACTTTATAGTTAGCTCATTAGGTTTTATATTATTAACTGTATCTTTTTTAATTACTTATAATCAATACTCTTTTTCTGAAAATAACAAGCAAGCAATTGTTTTTGCAGAAAAAACAGACGTTAGAAATGCACCTACTTTAAATTCTGAAGAAGTGTTTACTTTGCATGAAGGTGCAAAAGTTTTGGTTTTAGACACTGTAGATAATTGGAAAAAGATTAAATTAGTAGACGGTAAACTAGGTTGGATAATTGCCGAAGAAATTAAAGAGTTATAAAGTTGTTTAGTTTTTTTTGTTATTAATTTAACAAGTATGTAGAAAACGTTTCTTATTTTTGTGAATATTAAAAAAATATTAAAGATTCATTGAGAGTTAAAATAGCATTTTTTTTCACTTTACTTTTTTCAATATTATTAATTACTCCCACAGTAATTAGTTTGGTTGATGATACTCAGGATATTAATTTTTTACTTGAAATCAATGAGGAAGAAGAAAATAAAGGAAAAGAATCTGCCAAAGATTTGGAAATTAAATTTCCTACATCAGAACATTTTAACTTTTTTTTTCTGAATGGAATTCAAAAAATGAAAAATGTAAGTTTTCAATCTAAAAACTACACTTCAGAATACCCCAAAATTTCAACTCCACCACCAAAGTTCTTAATGTAATTTCTCGTTAATTAAGACAAAATCAATTATTTAAAAAAATTAAAGTCTCTAATATTATAAATATTTTAGAGATATAAAGTTATATATATGTTTAAGTATATTAAAAACGATTTACCTGCAAGTATTGTAGTGTTTTTTGTAGCATTACCTTTATGTTTAGGTATTGCATTAGCAAGTGGTGCACCTCTTTTTTCTGGATTAATTGCCGGAATTATTGGTGGAATTGTAGTTGGAGGATTATCTGACTCAAAAATAGGAGTAAGTGGTCCGGCAGCAGGTTTAGCAGCGATAGTTTTAACAGCAATAGGCTCATTAGGAGGTTATGAAAATTTTTTAGTAGCTGTTGTATTAGGAGGTGTAATTCAATTAATTTTTGGTTTTTTAAAAGCCGGAATTATTGGGTACTATTTCCCATCATCAGTAATTAAAGGAATGTTAACAGGAATTGGAATTATTATTATTCTTAAACAAATTCCACACTTTTTTGGTTACGATGCAGATCCTGAAGGAGATTTTTCATTTTTTCAAATTGATGGAGAGAATACATTTTCAGAAATCCTTAATACATTTAATAATATTAGTTTAGGATCTACTATTATTGGATTAATTAGTTTAGGTATTTTGTTACTTTGGAGTAATGTTTTATCAAAAAAAGGAAAAATATTTAATTTAATTCAAGGACCATTAGTTGCGGTTGTAGCAGGTATTGTTTATTTTTTTATTACAGGTTCTATATCTAAATATGGTGTTAGTGCAGAACATTTAGTAAGTGTTCCTGTACCAGATAATTTAGATTCTTTTTTAGGACAATTTAGTTTTCCTAATTTTAATGCAATTACAAATCCAGAAGTTTGGGTAGTTGCTTTTACAATTGCTTTAGTAGCGAGTTTAGAAACTTTATTGTGTGTAGAAGCTACAGATAAGTTAGATCCTCATAAAAATGTTACTCCAACAAATAGAGAGTTATTAGCTCAAGGAACTGGTAATGTTCTTTCTGGTTTAATAGGTGGTTTGCCAATTACACAAGTAATTGTTAGAAGTTCTGCAAATATTCAATCTGGTGGTAGAAGTAAAATGTCTGCTATAATACATGGTTTCTTTTTGTTAATTTCTGTAATATTAATTCCAACATTACTAAACAAAATTCCATTGTCTGTTTTAGCGGCAATTTTATTAATTGTTGGTTACAAATTAGCAAAACCTTCTGTTTTTATAGAAATGATACAATTAGGTTGGAAACAATGGATACCTTTTACAGTAACTGTTGTTGGTATTGTTTTTACAGATTTATTAGTTGGTATTGGCTTAGGTTTAGCTGTTGGTATTGTAGTAATATTAATAAAAAGTTTCCAAAACTCTCACTTTCTTCATATCGAAGATAAAAGTAATGGAAAGCATAAAATTAAGATGACCTTAGCAGAAGAAGTAACTTTCTTTAATAAAGGTGCTATTTTAAAAGAATTAGATAGTTTACCTAGAGATACTTATTTAGAAATAGATGTTAGAAAAACTAGATATTTAGATAATGATATTATAGAAATATTAGAAGATTTTGCATTTAAAGCAAAAGAAAGAAACATAGATATTAAAATAATTTCTGAAAGAGGGATTGTTGAGAACCCACCAAGTTATATTGAGTTTTTTAATTTAAGACCTAAAAAATAGGATTAAATTATGAAACAAAAATGTAAAATATTGGTGCTTTCAGATTTAGATGCATCAACAGCAAAAATTATAAAAAATGGTGTAAACTTAGCTAAAATAGTAGACGGAGAAATTAATTTTTTCTGTGTTAAAAAAGCTACAGATATTGTAGAAAAAGAGAGTCAGCTTTCTGCAATGAGAACTATAAATGAGAAGTTTTTAGAAGTAGATAATTCAATTAAAAAAATTATTAAAGAGCAATCTAAAAGTGAGGGCATAAAGATAGATTACAAAATTTCATTTGGTAATTTAAAAAATGAAATAAGTAATCAAATTTCAGAAATTAACCCAGATATTATTGTTTTAGGAAAAAGTAAGTCTAAGGTTTTATCTTTTATAGGAGATAATATAATAGACCATATATTAAAAGAATATTCTGGTACTGTTATGGTGGTTTCAGAAAATAATTTATTAGAAGCAAATTCTAAAATTTCTTTAGGTTTATTAAATGATGTAAATTCATTTTCTAATAAATATGCAGAAACTATTGTTTCTTATTCTGATAGTAAATTAACTTCTTTTTGTATTAATGATTCTAAACTAGAATCAAGAAAAAATAATAACTCTTCAAAAAAAATAGTAGAATTTGTTTTTGAAAAAGGAGATAATGCATTAAAAAACATTTCTAATTACTTATCTAAAAGTAATATAAATCTTCTTTTTATAAATAGAGATAAACAAGAGTTAATTTCAGTAAAATCAGATATTAAAAGTATAATCAAAACACTTGATTGTCCGTTAATTTTAACAACATAAAAAAATACAATGAAAGCACATACAAAAGAAACACAGGCAACAATGACGCCAAATAAAGCGTTAGATTTTTTACAAGAAGGAAATGTAAGGTTTCAAAATAATTTAAAAGCAAATAGAAATCTTTTAGAACAAGTTAATGATACTAGTGAAGGACAATTTCCTTTTGCTACAATTTTAAGTTGTATAGATTCTAGAGTATCATCAGAGTTGGTATTCGATCAAGGATTAGGTGATATTTTTAGTGTAAGAATAGCAGGTAACTTTGTAAATGAAGATATTTTAGGAAGTATGGAGTTTGCATGTAAATTGGCAGGAACAAAAGTAATAGTTGTTCTTGGTCATACTGCATGTGGCGCTATTAAAGGCGCTTGTGACGATGCTAAATTAGGAAACTTAACAACATTAATAAGCAAAATAAAACCTGCAGTAAATGCTGTTAAGGAACCAACAGATCAAAGCTCTAGAAATTCTGGAAATATAGATTTTGTTAATTCAGTAGCAGAGAAAAATGTATATTTAACAATAGATAAAATTAGAGATCAAAGCCCTGTTTTAAAAGAAATGGAAGCCAATGAAGAAATTAAAATAGTTGGTGCTATGTATGATATTAGTAATGGAGCAGTAACTTTTTACTAAACCAAAATTCACATAAAAAAAAGCCAATCGCATAAAAGATTGGCTTTTTTTTATGAGTTATTAGCACTAAATTGTATATTAAACGATAAATTCTTTTAAAAAAGTATGAAAAAAATATTTTCAAATATAAAAGGAGATGCTTTTGGTGGTATCACTGCAGGTATTGTAGCATTACCTCTTGCATTAGCATTTGGGGTTTCTTCTGGATTAGGACCTAGTGCAGGTTTATATGGTGCAATTTTTATTAGCTTTTTTGCAGCGTTATTTGGAGGTACAAGTACTCAAATTTCTGGTCCAACTGCACCAATGACAGCTGTAAGTATGGTTGTAATTGCAGGTATTGTTGCTGCAAATGATGGAGACTTATCTAAAGCTTTACCAGCTATTTTAACTGTTTTTTTATTAGCAGGTTTGTTTCAAATAGGACTTGGATTAATTGGTTTGGGTAAATACATTAGATATATTCCTTATCCCGTAGTTTCTGGATTTATGACTGCCATTGGTGTAATCATTCTACTAACTCAAGTATTACCATCAATTGGATATTATCCAAAAGAAGACGTCGAGTTTGTTCAAAAATTTAAACCACAAGCAGAAGAAGTTATTTTAGAAAATATACTAAAAGAAGAAGCTGGAGAAGGTATCTTGGTTTTAGAAAATTTTAAAGAAACAATTTCAAGAGCAGAAAAAATCTCAGACGAAGATATTTTAAAAGAGTCGCAAACACTAGCAGTAAAAGAAACATCTGGAGCCTTAGGAGCAGTTAAAGCTTTTCCAAGAGCTATACAAAACATTAACTGGTTAGAATTTTTATTAGCTTTAGGAACTATTTTTATTATTTACGGATTTAAACGGATTACTACAAAAGTACCAAGTACATTGGTTGCTCTAATTGTAGTTTCTGGTATTGCCGTTGGTTTTGGATTAGATTATAGAACAATACAAGAAATACCAAGTGGTATACCAACTATTAAATGGGAAATATTTTCAGAATTTTCATTAAGTAGTGTAACTCCATATATATTTACAGCTTTAACATTATCACTTTTAGGAG
Source organism: uncultured Polaribacter sp. (assembly GCA_905480405.1). GTDB lineage: Bacteria > Bacteroidota > Bacteroidia > Flavobacteriales > Flavobacteriaceae > Polaribacter. Next base: position 23,489 of record CAJQQH010000191.1, read on the forward strand.
CTATAGATTCGCTTTTAACAAGTGTTGTTGCAGATAACATGACTAAAACAAAACACAAGCCAAATAAAGAACTTGTAGGGCAAGGTATAGGAAATAGTATTGCCGCTTTGTTTGGTGGAATACCAGGTGCAGGTGCAACTATTAGAACTGTAGTTAATATAAATGCTGGAGGTAAAACGAAGCTTTCAGGTATGATTGCTGGTATTATGCTTTTAGTAGTTATGCTAGGTTTAGGACCTGTGGCATCTAAAATACCAGCCGCAGTTTTAGCAGGTATTTTAATTACTGTAGGTATTGGAGTTATGGATTATAAAGGTTTAAAAGCAATACCTAGTTTGCCAAAAGACATTAAACTAGGACCTCTAAAATTAAGCTCAGAAGTCTTAATTATGATTATCGTTTTATTATTATCAACTTTCTGGAATTTAGTATACGCAGTTGGTATTGGTTTGGTAATTGCATCGTTAATGTTTATGAAAAAAATAGGGGATTTAACAGCAGAAAGAAGCGATGTTAAGACCTTAAAAGAAGAATCTTGGGCAGATGAAACTGAGTTTCCAGAAAAATTAAAAGAAGAGGTGTTTATAAAACATATTAAAGGACCTTTGTTCTTCGGTTCTACAAGTGATTTTCAAGCACTATCTCTCCAAATTCCAGAAACTGCAAAGACAGTAATTATGCGTTTGGGTAGAATGCAGTATATGGATCAATCTGGTTTATATGCAATGGAAGATATGTTGCAAGATTTAAAAAAGAAAAATATTGATGTATTATTTGTAAATTTATTAAAACAACCAAGATACATGATGGAACGTATAGATATTATTCCAGATTTTATTCCTAATGAGCATATTTTCAAATCATTTGATAAATGTACAGATTGGATTAAACAAAATGTAAAAGATACTTTTTAATTTTAAAAAAAAAAACACTTTATTATGCCACATAGAGATAAAGCCATCACAAAAGAAGCGCAAGACCAATTAACACCTTTAAAAGTTTTACAAGATTTTATTGAAGGAAATTTACGTTTTATTAGAGATGAAGTACATACTATAGATCATAGAGCATTAATTTCCCAAACAACAGATGGTCAACACCCCAAAGCAATTGTACTTTCTTGTATCGATTCTAGAGTTCCTGTAGAGTTAATATTCGATCAATCAATTGGAGATGTTTTTGTAGCCAGAGTTGCTGGTAATTTCGAAAATACAGACATTCTTGGTAGCATGGAATATTCTTGTAAAGTAGCAGGAAGTAAATTAGTTTTAGTGCTAGGTCATGAAAGTTGTGGAGCTATTAAAGCAGCTTGTGATCATGTAGAATTAGGAAATATTACTTCTTTATTAGACAATATTCAACCGGCAGTTAAATTATCTGAAAGTCAGATAAAAGGGAAACATGATTCTTCTAATAATGAATTTGTTAACAAAACAATAGAAAATAACGTTAGTTTAACAATAAAACGTGTTAGAGAAAAAAGCCCTATTTTAAAGGAAATGGAAGACAATGGAGAAATTAAAATAGTTGGTGGAGTGTACCATATTAGTACAGGAAAAGTTACGCTACTATAAATTATTTAACTCTTATTTATTGATAAGTAAAAAAGCCTGAGAAAATTTCTCAGGCTTTTTTTATTTTGGTAATTCTATAGATGTTTTACCATCTTTATCTTTTTTTATAATTGAAGGAAACAATGTTGGAGCAATCTGTTTTACTGGGCTGTATAGTAAAGATTCATCTAATGTTTCTTGTTTGATAAATGGGATTGTGTTGTTTACTCTCCCAAAAAAAGTAAAAATAACACTTAATATTAAGGCTATTTTAAGGGCTCCAAATAAGCCTCCTAAAATTTTATTTAACATTCCTAAAGCAGTAATATCTGCAATTTTAGTTAAAATTTTACCGATTACGATTATTAAAATTACAACAACTAAAAAGGTAACTGCAAAAGCTACAATTCTATTTGTTTCATCAGACCAATTTATAGCACTAGAGTTTACCAAATAAAATTCTAAATGATGTGCGTAATGTATAGCTGCATATACACCCGCAACAATTGCTACTAAAGATGCAATTTCAGCAAAAAGTCCTTTCATAATCCCTCTTACAAACGCAAAAAGTAATAATGCAGCAATAATGATGTCTAAAATATTCATTCTAAATAATTTCTTCAAACCTACATCTTTTTTTTTACAATTTAAAAATGGACATTGTATCTTTACCACTTAAACTGTTTTTATGACAAAAGTTAACGATTTAAAAGAGAAATGGAGTTTTTTGGTTGATAAATTAACCAATGACTTCTCTGAGGGAGATGAGTTAAATGTAGATGGTATTCTCTATTTAATAGGTGTTCAGGAATTAGGACAAGGTCATAGAGCGTTTAAAAAAGACGAAAAAATGAATCTTATGCATATTGCAATTTGCAAATTGCTAGAACCTTATGGTTATTATGAATTCGATTTTTTTGATGATGATGGTTGGCCACATTATAAGGTAATTACAGAATTGCCTAACTTAAAAGGGGGTGAACAAACTGTTTTAATGAAAGAAGCAATTGTTTCTTATTTTGAAGCTTTAGAGTATTTTGAATAAATTAAATTTGAGGTCTACGATTCCACATCATCATAAATTGTGCATGCGCAATTCTTCTTGATGCTTCTTTTGCTCTATCTGCTAGTTCTCCTTCAAAAAGACTATTTATTGTTTGAAACCAAATTTCTAGCCATTTACCAAAATGATTTTGATCTACTTTATATGCTAAATTTTTATCAACATTAAGATGTTTTTGTGAAGGGTTACCTTTAAATTTAGGGATTCCAAACAAATTTGTTTCCCAAAAATCAGTAAGTTTTTCTATGTGTTCTGGCCATTTATCTTCTGTGATATGGTTGTTAAAAATAGGACCCAATAACTCGTCTTTTCTAACTTTAACATAAAAAGTATTTACAAGAATACTCACATCTTTTCTGGTTTCTATTGTTTTCAAACTATAAAAAATTAATTCTATTAAATATTTAGGTAACACTTAATTTACGAATCATTATAGATAATAATTTCGGATAAAAGCGTTTAGCAAAAACAGCTAGCTTCTCTTTTGCACCTGCAATATATACCTCTTCTTTTTTATTTTTAATGACTTTTATCATCAGTTTTGCAAAATGTTCTGGATCAATTCCATTTTCGGTAGCAACATCCATTTTTTGCTGTGGCGATCCATTACCAGTTAAAGCATTTTTAGAAACATTGGTATTTACAAAACCAGGACAAACTAAAGTAACAGTAATATTATCTTTAAAATGTTCTGCTCTTAAACTATCAAAAAAACCATGTAAAGCATGTTTACTTGCTGCATAGCTAGAGCGTAAAGGAGTACCAATTTTACCAACAATACTTGTAGTTATAACAAAATGGCCTTTTTTATTTTCTATAAAATGTGGTAACAACGCTTTAGACAAAGCTACAGTTCCTAAATAGTTGATATCCATAATTCGTTTATCAACAGAAATTAATGTGTCTTTTGCAAATGAACGCTGACTAATTCCTCCATTATTTACCAAAATATCAACCTTACCAAACAAAGCAAGAGCTGCATCTACCTTTGGTTGTAAATTATTATAATCTTCTAGATCTATTGTAATAATTTTTACATCATTTATATTTTTGCACTGTTGTTTAACTAATTCTAAATCTTCTTTTTTTCTTGATGATAAAATAATTTTAGCTTCTTGTTTAGAAAGTTCAAGTGCTAATGCTTTTCCAATACCAGAAGAAGCTCCGGTAATCCATACTATTTTACCTGAAAAATTCATAATTTTTATTTTTAACGTTACAATATACCTATTTTAATACAGAAATAGTATTTTTGGTATACTTCTTGAAATTTGATTTATCAAGAATAAAATCAACATAAAAAAAAATGAAAAATATTTTTGCATTTCTACTCTTCGTTTCTTCATTTGTTACTGCGCAACATACTGTTAAAGGAGTTGTAAGCCCAAAAATTAAAAAAAGTGACTGGATTATTTTATATAAAGTAGAAGGTACAAAGCAGGTTTTTGTTAATAATACCAATGTAAAAATAGATTCTATAGATGTAAATGGCGTAAAACAGGCTGTTGGACGTTTTGAATTTAAGTTACCATCAAATATAAAACCAGGAACATATAGAATAAATTATAGCTTAGAAGGTGCAAGTTTTGTAGATTTTATTTATAATAAAGAAAATGTTTCTTTTACTTTTAACCCTGATTATCCAGAGCAGACGATTACTTTTTCTGAATCCTCAGAAAACAAATTATATAAAGAGTATCTAGCGTCTATTTCCGTTGCACAACAAAAATTAGATTCTATACAAGTTGCCGTTTTGCAAACCCCAAGTTTAAATTTAAATGCGGACTATAAAACTGCGTATAAGAATGTAAATACAATTCAGAAAAAATATGTAGATGCTTCTAGCAGAATGTATATCTCTCCTTTAATTAAAGCTAGTTCACGTAGTAATTCAGAAACTGTTTTAACATCAGTTAAGCAATATATGTCTAATATAAAAGACACTTATTTCGATCGCTTAAATTTTAAGGATAAAACCTTAATTAATTCTGCTTTTTTAACCAATAAAATTTTGGAGTATGTGTTTTACATTAATTATTCTGATGACAAAGTAACACAACAAAATTTATATAAAAAATCTGTAGATAAAGTGCTTTCTAAAATTGAATATCTACCTTATAAAAAGGATGTAATTGAATTTTTAATAGTACAATTAGAAGCGTCTAAAAATTTAGAAATAATAGATTATTTATTTGAAAAACATTATTATAAATTACCTATAAGTTTACAAAGTAAGGAGTTTATATCAGAAAAAATAGCATTGTTTGTTACAGAAATTGGTAGAACTGCACCCGATTTTTCGTGGAAAGAAAATGGCAAAACTTTAAAACTATCTACCTTAAATGATGCAGAAAAGTATGTACTGGTTTTTTGGAGTACAAATTGTTCTCATTGTTTAAAAGAAATACCATTATTACACGCTTTTATGGAAACTAAAAAAGATGTAAAAGTAATTGCCTTTGCATTGGAAAACGATTCTTTTGTTTGGGAAAATTACTCTAAAACTAATTTATATGGATGGCATAATGTATTAGGTCTTAATAAATGGGAGAACAAAACTGCAAGAACTTATCAAATTTATTCTACACCAACTTATTTAGTATTGGATAAAAATAAGAAAATTATTGCTAAACCATACGAAGTAAAGGATGTTAAAGAGTATTTTGAAAAGAACTAATGTATAGAATTACTTTTTTTTCCTTTCTATTTTTAGTTTGCAACGGGCTTTTTGCACAGCAAGAATTTAAGATAAACGATAGTATTCCAGATTTTAAACTTTGGCTTTTAGATGATGAAATAATAACTAAAAAAAGTACAAAAGACAAAGTTATTGTTTTTAAGTTTTGGTTTACTTCTTGCCCGCCTTGTATTAGCGATATTCCAGAGTTAAACACCCTAGTTAAAGAGTTTGATAAAAGAGATGATATTTTGTTTATTGCACCCGCTTTAGATAGGAAACCTGTTATAGAAAAGTTACTAAAAAGATTTCCTTTTAATTTTAAAATAGCATATAACTCTATGGATGTTAGTGCAGTTTTTAATAAGAAACAAGTATATCCTTCTTATTTTATTATTAATAAAAAAGGTAAATTTTCTTACATAGATAATGGTAATAAAATGTCTGAATTTATAGAGCTAAGAAAAGCGGTTATTAAAGCTTTAAAATAATACTTTTAATTACTCTTCTTTCCTTTTTTTAAGGAAGTTACAACAATACCAATTATGACCAATAAAGCTCCAAAAAATTGAACTAAAGTTAGTCTTTCATTTAAAAAAAACGAAGCTAATATTATAGTAGATATTGGGCCAATACCAGCAACAATTGCAAAGTTAGAAGAACTTATTATTTTTATAGAAGCACTTACCATAAAAGAAGGAATTACAGTAGCAAAAATAGCAATTAGAAACCCTAAACCATATACTTGCCAAGGCAACGAAAACAGATCTGTGTCTCCAATAAAACTAAAATGTATAAATACACAAAAGCAAGATACTATCATTGCATAAGCAGTAAACTTTACAACTCCAAATTTTGGAATTAACCATCCACTACCTACTAAATAAGATGCATAAGTAATGGCACTTAACAATATAAAAAATCCTCCTAAATATACACTGCCTCCAGAAATATCAACTTCATCAGAAAAAGCAATTAAGATTCCTAAATAGGATAGAAAAATGGCTATTGATTGTACTTTAGTAATTTTTTGCTTAAAAAAAAGTCTGTTTAGTAAAATTACAATCGTCGGATAGATAAATAAAATAATACGTTCTAAACTAGCCTTTATATAAGTTAAACCAACAAAGTCGAAATAGCTTGCTAAATAGTAACCAACCAAACCAAAAAAAACAACCCAATAATACTCTTTTTTGGTGTTTTTAATATCGTTGTTTTTGTTTCTGTATAAGTAAGCTATAACTACGTAAAAAGGAAATGAAAAAAGCATTCTTAAAAGCAACATTGTAATTGCATCTACATCATAATTGTAGGCAAGTTTTATCATTACAGCTTTTGACGAAAAAAGAATTACTGCCAAAACTCCCAGTAAAATACCCAACCAAAAATTTTTTGCTACCATACAACGAATGTAGCACTAACTGTTTTAAAAATAAGTTTTATTGTAATTAGATTACGATGTTCAGTTGTATTTCTTAAAAATTAGAAATAGAGAAAAGCATCTTCTAAATGTTGAATTTTTGTATTATTATTTTGATGTATAATTGCAATAATATCAAAACGAACTTCAACATCTAAATCTTTTTCAACCACATAATAATCAATTGCAGAAAGTAGTAGTTTTATTTTTTTCGGATTTACAAAATCTTGCGGGCTTCCAAAATAATCGGTACTTCTTGTTTTTACTTCTACCACAGCTAATACATCTTTTTTTTGCGCAATAATATCTACTTCTGCCTTCAGATATCGGTAATTTGTTTCTAGGATTTTAAAATCGTTTTTTAATAAATAATCGATTGCTAATTTTTCCCCTTTTTTTCCAAGTTCATTATGATCTGCCATTTTTTAATCTTTAGTAAAAGTGACAATAGAATTTTTAGCGCTTCTGTTTATTGTTAACTTAATGTTTCTTCCAAAAATTAAAGCTCTATTATCTGCTTCATGACCAGCTGGGAAATTAAATAAAACAGGAATATCTTTTGGTAGAACATCTAGAATTAATTGCTCAATAGAACTTCCCCATTTTGTAGAATTCTTTTTTATAGAAGTCATGTTGCCTATAATAACGGCCTCCACTTTTGTAAAATACCCTGCTCTTTTTAAACTTTGTAACATTCTGTCTATTGAGTATTTATATTCACCTATTTCTTCGATAAACAAAATTTTTCCATTTGTGTTTAATTGACTTTTAGAACCTAACATTGATGTTAAAATGGCTAAATTTCCACCTATAATTTGGCCTTGGACGATACCTTTTCTATTGTGTTTTGCAGAAGGGATATGATAAGAAATTTCAGTACCAAAAAGAGTATTTTTAAATGATGAAATAGTTTCTATAATTTCTTCTGAATTTTCTTCTAAACTTGTTGCCATCATACCATGAATGGTTTCAAATCCTAAATTATGAATATGATTATGAAACGCAGTAATATCCGAATAACCAATTATCCACTTAGGATTTTCTTTAAATTTTGTAAAATCGAGTTTGTCTAAAATTCTTACAGAACCATAACCTCCTCTTGCAGACCAAATTGCTTTTATATTTTTATTGTCTAAAGCATCTTGAAAATCTTGACAACGTTCGCTATCCGTTCCTGCAAAATGTTGGCCATTATTAAATATATTTTTACCTAAAACTACTTTTAATCCCCATTTTTCAGCTAATTTTTTAGCTTTTTGTATGGTTGCTTGTCTATTTTTTAAAATTCCGGCAGGAGCAACAATTGCAATAGTATCTCCTTTTTTTAAGTAAGGAGGAGTGGTTAGTTTTTCTTGAGAATATATTGATGAAATTATCATCAATAAAACGATTGTAAATGTTGTTTTTTTCTTCAAAATGATTCTAATTTCTTTTTTTAATAGCCTAAATGTATATTCTATGTAAATGTATCCATTTTCAATGGATTTTAAAACTCCGTTTTTTGTACTTTTGTCTCGCAAAAATCAATACACAAATTAAATCAAGGAAAATTCGATGAATACTCCAAAAAGATATACAATTACAGCAGCTTTACCTTATACAAATGGTCCTATTCATATTGGACATTTAGCAGGTGTTTATGTTCCTGCAGATATTTACGCACGTTACTTGCGTTTAACAGGTAAAGATGTAGCCTATATTTGTGGTTCTGATGAACATGGTGTTGCTATACCAATGAGAGCAAAGAAAGAAGGTGTTTCTCCGCAAGTGATAATTGATAAATACCACGGAATTATAAAACAATCGTTTGCAGATTTTGGTATTTCGTTTGATAATTATTCTCGTACTTCTTCTAAAATACATCACGAAACTGCATCTGAGTTTTTTACAAAAATGTATAATGATGGTGAGTTTATAGAAGAAGTTTCTGCTCAACTGTATGATGCAGAAGCAAATCAGTTTTTAGCAGACAGATTTGTTGTTGGTACTTGTCCAAAATGTGGATTCGAAGAAAGTTATGGAGATCAATGTGAAAACTGCGGTACTTCTCATAACGCAACAGATTTAATTAACCCTAAATCTTCAATTACTGGTAATGTACCAAGTTTAAAGGAAACAAAACATTGGTTTTTACCTTTAGATAAACATGAAGATTTTTTACGCGAATGGATTTTAGAAGGTCATAAAAAAGATTGGAAGCCTAATGTTTACGGTCAAGTAAAAAGTTGGGTAGAAGATGGTTTAAGGCCAAGAGCTGTAACTAGAGATTTAGATTGGGGAATTCCAGTACCTGTAGAAGGAGCTGAAGGTAAAGTGTTATATGTTTGGTTTGATGCACCTATTGGTTACATTTCTTCTACAAAAGAATGGGCAGCAAGAGAAGGTAAAAATTGGGAAGATTATTGGAAAAAAGATGATACAAAATTGGTTCACTTTATTGGTAAAGACAATATAGTTTTTCACTGTATTATTTTTCCATCGATGTTAAAAGCACATGGCGATTATATTTTACCAGAAAATGTACCTGCAAACGAATTTTTAAATTTAGAAGGTAATAAACTTTCAACATCTAAAAATTGGGCAGTTTGGTTGCATGAATACTTAGAAGAATTTCCAGGTCAGCAAGATGTTTTACGATATACGTTAACAGCAAATGCGCCAGAAAGTAAAGACAACGATTTTACTTGGAAAGATTTTCAGGCTAAAAATAATAACGAATTGGTTGCCATTTTCGGTAATTTTATTAATAGAGTTGTTGTTTTAACCAATAAATATTATTCAGGAGTAATTCCTGAACCTAATGATTTTACAGAGGTTGATGAAGATGTTTTAACTGCTGTAAAAGAGTTTCCTAATGTTATTGCAAAATCAATTGAAAGATATCGTTTTAGAGAAGCTAGCCAAGAGTTAATGAGTTTAGCAAGACTTGGAAACAAGTATTTAGCAGATGAAGAACCTTGGAAAATGATTAAAGTTGATGCGGAAAGAGTAAAAACAATTATGTATGTTGCTTTGCAGATTTCTGCTGCTTTAGCAGTACTTTCTGAACCTTTTTTACCATTTACATCAACTAAGTTAAAAGGGATTTTAAATTTAAGCAATAGTCTTTCTTGGGAAAATGTAACAGAAAAGGATGTTTTAATTTCTGCAACACATCAAATTAACAAAGCAGAATTATTGTTTTCTAAAATTGAAGACAAAACTATTGAAGCTCAGATTGAGAAGTTACAAGCTACAAAATTAGCTAATGAGCAAGAAAATAAAGTTGTAGAGCCTCAAAAAGAAACTATTGAATTTGATGATTTTACAAAATTAGATATTAGAATAGGTACTATTTTAGAAGCAGAGAAAGTTGCAAAAACAAAGAAACTTTTAAAACTAAAGGTTGATGTTGGTATAGATATTAGAACAATTGTCTCTGGTATTGCAGAGAGTTTTTCTCCAGAAGATATCATTGGGCAACAGGTTTCTGTTTTGGTAAATTTAGCACCAAGAAAAATAAGAGGAGTAGAAAGCCAAGGAATGATTTTAATGACTGATACTCCTGATGGAAAACTAGCTTTTGTAGAACCTACACAAGCTGTTAAGAACGGACAACAAGTTAGTTAATTATACTTTTAAAAACTTGGTCATCTATTAAAACACTCATTTTAAAGAGCTTAAATTTCCTTTTATCGTAATTAGATAAAAGGAACTTTAATTTTATAGTACTTTTGAGTGTTGTTTCTTTCTAACGAGTAACAATTTCTAACAAAAAATCAATAGTCCTCAAATTTTTTTATTTAGAATTGCTAAGAACTTAATTTTTTTTTGGCAATTCTTTTTTGTTAAATAATTCCATTAGCCCAAAACAGTTTTCTTTTTTAATTCATTAACAAAAGGTTGGCTAAACATTCTTTTACCTATTGCAGCGTTAATTGCATTTGCAACAGCTGCTCCAGCTGGTGGTAAACCAGGTTCACCTAAACCTGTTGGAGATTTCTCATTTTGAACAAAATGAACATCAACTTTTGGTGTTTCTTGCATTCTTATCATTCTATAAGTGTCAAAATTTTTATGATTGGGCTTACCGTTTTTAAAAGAGAAGTCTGCATACATTGCATGTCCTATTCCATCCAAAACACCTCCTTCAACTTGATTTCTTGCACCTGTTGGGTTTACAACAATACCACAATCTACAGCAGCTGTTACTTTTTTAATAACTGGAAAACCATCTTTTAAAATAATGTCTGCAATTTCTGCTACATGTGTATTATGACTGTAATAAGCCGCGAAACCTTGATAAACTCCTTCTGTCGTTTTTCCCCAGTTTGCTTTTTCTTTTACCAGATTAATAGCGTCTTCCATTCTTTTACCAGAATACTCTATCGTTTTATCTGTAGTACCTTTTACATTTTGTAATAAATCAATTCGTAATTGAAGTTTATCTACATTTAATTCAGAAGCTATCTCATCAAAGAAACTTTGTTCTGCAAAAGCTAAGAAGTTTGTATAAGGCGCTCTCCAAGCACCTGTTGTAATATTACTTTTATGGTTTGCAGTGTCTAATTTAAAATTAGGGATACAACCTGCAGGAAAAAAATGAGTTTGACTACCATACATATTTTGGTCTATGGCAGCTTCTTTTAGATGATAACCAGTTACTTTTCCATCTTTTAAAGCTGCTTTAATTCTGTATTTTATTGCAGGCCTATAAGTACCAGCGGTCATATCATCTTCTCTTGAGAAAATAACTTGAATAGGTTTTTTTGATAAACTAGATATTTTTGCAGCTTCTAAAGCAAAATCACCATATAATCTTCTTCCAAATCCACCGCCCATTCTTGTCATTTCACAATGTATTTCTTCAACTTTTCTATCTAGAAGTTTAGAAACTCTATTTACCGTCCATTGCGGAGTTTGAATAGGCCCAACTAAATGTACTTTTTCTGCAGTAACTTCTGCATAAAAATTCATTGGTTCTAAACAATTGTGTGGTAGAAAAGGAGAATGATATGTTCTCTCAATTACTTTATCTGCATTGGCAAATGCTTTTTTAATATTACCATCTTCACGTCTTGTATCAAATGTATTCCCATCTAAAATTTTGGTTAAAATTTTATCATGGTCTTCTGTAGATTCTAAGTTTGTGCCTTTTTTCCATTTAGCAGAAAGTGCTTTTTTACCTTTCATAGCAGCCCAAGTAGAACTAGCTAAAACGGCAATTTTATCTCCAAATTTTATCACTTCAGTTACTCCATTTACAGCTTTTGTTTTTGTATCGTCAAAACTGTCTAATTTTTGACCAAAAGCAGGAGGTCTTAAAACAGATGCATACATCATTCCTTCCGCTTTATAATCTAAGCCAAATAAAGGTTTACCTGTTATAATTTTATCAATATCAACATTTACAATTTCTTGTCCAATAATTGTAAAATCTTTGGTTTCTTTTAAAGTTACATTTTCTGGAACTTCTAATACTGCAGCTTCTTTTACAACTTCACCATAACCAAATGTATCGCCATTTGCATTTGTTATAATCCCTTTAGAGGCTTTACAAGTTGTTGGATCTACATTCCATTTTGTGGCAGCAGCATTTATCAACATTTGTTTTGTAGTTGCTCCTGTTTGTCTTAAAGCATCCCATCCAAAACGTATAGATTGACTTCCGCCAGCAACTTGTCTGGTAAAGTGTTTTGTATCTAAAGCACCTTGTACAACGTTTACTTTATTCCAATCTACATCTAGTTCTTCAGCTATTATCATTGGCATTGATGTTTTTACACCTTGGCCAATTTCTGGGTTTGGAGAAAACAAGGTTACATAACCTTCATCAGAAATTTTAATAAAGGCATTAAAATCATTAAAGTTTAAACTCTCTATATCTACAGGCATTACTGCATCTGCTTTACAAGCAGATAACAAGTTAAAACCAACCAAAAGACCACCACTTGCTAACATTGATGTCTTTAAAAAGTTTCTTCTACTAAAATTATTCTTTTTTATAAATTCCATTTTCTGAAGTAATTTTATGATTAAGACATTTTTCTTGCAGCAACTTTTACTGCTTTTTCAATTCTATTATAAGAGGCACATCTACATATATTACCATGCATTGCTTCTCTAATTTCTTCTTCAGAAGGATTTTTGTTTTCCTCTAAAAAAGCAGCTGCAGTCATAATTTGTCCTGCTTGACAATAACCACATTGTGGCACATCTATTTCTTTCCAAGCTTCTTGAATCGGGTGTTTTCCATCATCAGATAAACCTTCTATGGTTGTAATTTTTACATCATCTAGAATAGAAACTTGCATTTGACAACTTCTTGTTGCTACACCATCTATATGAACTGTACATGCTCCACATTGAGCAATACCACAACCAAACTTTGTGCCTACTAAATTAAGTTCGTCTCTTAAAACCCATAACAAAGGTGTATCTGTATCTGCAGTAACAGAGCGTTCTTTTCCGTTAATATGTAAAGTGTAATTTGGCATAGATAGCTGATTTAGAATTTGATGTTGTAAGTTACAAAAAAAATATCCTGATTTTAAAGTTATAAGAAAATTGAGATTTATTTAACAAAAAAACACCACTATTTAGTGGTGTTTTCAGTTTATAAGCTTTTAAGGTTATTTACCTCCAAACATCAACAATTCATTACAAACAACTTCTGTAACATATCTCTTTTCTCCTTCTTTCGTTTCGTAGCTTCTAGAAGTTAATTTACCTTCAATTGCAACTTCATTTCCTTTTTCTAGATATTTTTCTATGATTTCCGCCGTTTTATTCCAAGCAATAACGTTGTGCCATTGTGTATCGGTTATTCTTTCTCCTTGCGAATTTTTATAACTTTCATTTGTTGCAATAGAAAATTTTGCTAATTTTTTTCCACTTTCTAAAGTGATAATTTCTGGATTGTTTCCTAGATTTCCAATTAACTGTACTTTGTTTCTTAACGTACTCATAAGATAAGGTTTTAAATTATTTATATATGTTTTGTCAATTCGTTTTGACACTGCAAAGATGCAATGCAATAAAAATTTTATTCGGTTATAAAGCAATTACTTTCGGTTGTAAATACTTGTAGTCGTTTGTAAACGAATAAATGTATTACTTTTGTAATATGGAAAATAAAGAGTGTTTAGAATGTGGTGCGTTAGTTAAAGGTAGAGTAGATAAGAAATTTTGTTCTGACTATTGTCGTAACTCTTATAATAACAAGGTTAATAAAGACAGTAAAAATTTGATTAGAAATATTAATAACCGTCTTCGTAAAAATCATAAAATTTTATCCGAATTAAATATAAAGGGTAAAACAAAAGTAACTAGAACTAAGTTATATGATAAAGGTTTCGATTTTCAATTTTTTACATCTATCTACAAAACAAAAACTGGTAATACCTATTTTTATGTTTATGATGAAGGTTATTTAGGGTTAGAAAATGAAACCTTTTTATTGATAAAACGAGATCATTAAAAATAAAAAAGCCATAAATATTAAATTCATGGCTTTTTATATAATTGACTAATTGTTCTTATTTTACTTGCTTAGTGCTTAAATAAAACTCTTCGTACGTTTGTAATAAGTTTATTAATGCTGCAATTAAATCTTTGGTCTCAAGTAGAATACTGAAATATAATGTAGTGTTTTTAGGACTTGTTTCATCAGTTCTAATTCTTGCAACTTGTTTTTCTATAGAAGCAGAAACATTTTTTAATAATTGATTTTTTTCAACTAGAAGAGCATTAAGATCGTCCAGATCTCTTTTTTCAAAAATAGTTGCTTCTTTTGTTAACAAACTAGATAAAGCAATATCTATTGTTTTTAAATCTTTTATCTGACCTTTCTTTAAGTTCTTATGATTATTATTTACGTGCTTATAACTTGCTCTAGAAATATAACTAATAGATTGTGCTACATCTTGTAAATAACCTAAAACCATAATGTAAAATCTACTTCCTTGTACAGAAGTTTCATCTAAAGATTTAATAAAATAGAATACTCCATCTTTTAAACTATCTATTTCATCATTTAATTTTTCTACGTGTTTATCCGTTTTACGTAATTTATTTAAATCATGATTCGCTAAATCATTTACAACATTTGTATATAATTTATTTACACGGTTTATTACTTCAGAAATATGATCTGCGCTTTCTTCAATTACTCCGTTAATTGTAATTGATTCTGCTCTTTCAATATATACTTGTTTTTTTACTTCTTTTGTCTTCTTTCTATGAATTAGTGTATTTCTACCAATTAGAAAGGCAACAAGTGCCAATAAAATAGGAATCATAACCATATTCCAGCTAATTAAGTAAGCAACAATTGCTGCTGCTAAAAATGCTGTAATTGCTGTTAAAAACCAACCACCAATTACATTAATAACTCCTGCAACTCTGTAAACAGCACTTTCACGCCCCCAAGCTCTATCTGCTAAAGAGGTACCCATAGCAACCATAAAAGTCACATATGTTGTAGATAAAGGCAATTTCATAGAAGTTGCAATAGATATTAAAATACCAGCAACAATTAAGTTAACAGACGCTCTTACCAAATCAAAAGCTGGTAATTCGTATGTTTTATCTTTTGGTAATGCTATTACTGGTTTCTGAAATTTAGAATCTATAAATGATAAAACTGATTTTGGAAATACATAACTGATACCTGTGTTTAATCCCATTGCA
>CAJQQH010000192.1 GCA_905480405.1 uncultured Polaribacter sp.
AAAAAACCGAAGACAACGTAGTAAACTGTTTTCAACTTGTAAATTATTTGAATTAATTGATATAAAAAAGACTGTCTTTAAAGGGCAGTCTTTTTTTATACCTAAAAATAAAAAATCATCTAAAAAATTAATTTTAGATGATCTTTACTAAATTTTATAAGTCCCCCAACTTATAAAACTAGTTGTGTACTAATTACACTTTAAAGAAACGATTATAATAAGTTCTTTTTTATGTTTATCGATTAACAACTTATTTGGTTAGTTAAAATGCAGAGAAGTTCTTTTAAACAAAAATTACTTTAGTTAGTATTAAAGTAAATTCATAAAAAAATCATTGGATAGCTGAATTTATGATAAAATAGTAATCAAAAAAAAGTCATCTAAAAAACTAATTCTAGATGACTTTTATACTATTTATAAATTCCCCAATTTATAAAACTTGTTTTTGTATAATTAAATACACTACAAATAAACAAATATTTAAGACACCATATATTCGTTTTCGATAGCAAGGTAAACTGGAGCGATGAGTTGAAGTAAAGCTTAGTTTAAGCACAATTATATAGCGCTAATTATATCGTACTTAGTAATTATATGATGATTTCCATTTTCTAAATCAACCAAAACTGCTTGATTTTCTTTATTAATCAATTTAGAAATTTCTTCTAATCTTGCACTCTTTTTGACCAAAGGGTAAGGTTTTCCCATAATGTCTTTTATAGGTTTATTAGCAATATCTTTATCAGTTATAAAATGATGTAATAAAACAGATTCATCAATAGCACCTACAAAACCTTTTACATCTTTAACAGGAATTTGCGATATTTTAAACTCACGCATTCTTTCTATAGCATGAGAAACCAACTCTTCTGTTTGTACAGTAACTAAAGGTTCATTATTATGGTTTTTAATTAAATCTGCAGCCGTTTTAATATCTTCTTCTAAAAAACCTCTCTCACGCATCCAATCATCATTAAACATCTTACCTACATATCTACTTCCATGATCGTGAAACAAAACAACTACAACATCATCTTTTTTAAAATGTTCCTTTAACTGTAATAATCCCTTAATTGCAGAACCGGCAGAATTACCAACAAAAATACCTTCTTCCTTTGCTATTTTTCTAGTATAAACTGCCGCATCTTTATCCGTTACTTTTGTAAAACCATCAATTAAAGAAAAGTCAACATTTTTAGGTAAAATATCCTCTCCAATTCCTTCTGTTATGTAAGGGTAAATTTCATTTTCATCAAAAATACCAGTTTCATGATATTTCTTAAATACAGAACCGTATGTATCTATTCCCCAAATTTTAATATTAGGATTTTGTTCTTTTAAATATTTTGCCGTTCCAGATATTGTCCCTCCAGTACCTACACCTACTACAAAATGAGTGATTTTTCCATCAGTTTGTTCCCAAATTTCTGGTCCGGTTTGTTCATAATGAGTTAAAGCATTACTTGGGTTATCATATTGATTTACATACCAAGAATTAGGTGTTTCTGTTCCTAATCGTTTTGAAACCGAATAATAGGATCTTGGATCGTCTGGCTCTACATTTGTAGGACACACAATTACCTCTGCACCAACAGCACGTAAAATATCCATCTTTTCCTTAGATTGTTTATCAGAAATAACAAAAATGCATTTATATCCTTTTATAATAGCTGCTAAAGCTAATCCCATACCTGTGTTTCCAGAAGTTCCTTCAATAATTGTACCTCCAGGTTTTAAGCGTCCATCTGCTTCTGCATCTTCAATCATCTTTAATGCCATTCTATCTTTAATAGAATTTCCAGGGTTAAAAGTTTCAACTTTTGCTAATACTAAAGCATCAACTTCTTTAGTTACAGAATTTAATTGAACTAATGGAGTATTACCAATAGTTTCTAATATATTTTTTGCGTAGTTCATCTCTTTTTTTAATTCTACAAAGAAACAAAATAAAATAGAAATATTATGAAATTACAAACAGAAGAGAACAACAAGCAGTTATATTGTAAAATTTACTCAATAATAGTATCCATTATTACAAACTATGCAAACTTTATTGACTTAGAAGGGTTAATTTTTGTAATGATATAAGATGGTATAATTAGCATTAAGAAACATAAAACAAGTGTTCCTAAATTTAAAGCTAAAATTGCTCCTAAAGAAATGTAAACAGGCATAGTAGCTACATAATACGTTTCTGGATCTAAAGTTATAACACCAAAAAAGTATTGAATACCTATAATTGATAAACCAATAATATTACCCCAAAAAAGACCTTTTAAAATTAAGTAAGAAGCATTGTACAAAAACACTTTTCTAATACTTGTATTATTACTACCCAAAGCTTTTAAAATACCAATCATTTGCACGCGTTCTAGTATTAAAACGAGTAAAGCAGTAATCATATTTATACCTGCAATAATAATCATGATACCAATTATTACCCAAACATTATTATCGAAAAGTTGAATCCATTCAAATACATTCGGATACGTTTCTACAATTGTTTTTGCATTTAAAGTAACTCCAATATTTTTGTAAATTTCCGCACCTTTTCTATCTATTTCATCAAAATTATTTAATAAAACTTCAAAACCTCCAATTTCATTTGAAGTCCATTTATTTAATCTTTGAACTTCTCTAATATCACCAATCATCATGTTTTTATCAAACTGTGCAAAACCAGAGTTGTAAATTCCAGAAATAATATATTTTCTATTAGAAGGTAACTTACTATTGGTCGTTTTTAAGAAAGTAGCTAAAATAGTATCGTTTAATTTTAAACTTAAACGATTTAGAATTGTTTGAGAAAGTAACACCTCCTTTGTTCTGCTTTTATTAAAATCTGGCATATTACCAGCAATCAGATATTCTTTAAAAAAAGACCAATCATAATCTGTAGAAACCCCTTTAAAAACAATACCTTCAAAATCGTTTTCTGTTCTTAAAAGCCCCGCTTTGTTTGCAAAAATTTGTACATTTTTTATTCCATCTATATTTTTAAATTTAGGATAAAAATCTTGTTCTTTTTTTACAGGTGTTGTAGAAACATCAGAATTATTATTATCATAATTTACAATTTGAACATGCCCTTTAAAACCGGCCATTTTATCTCGAATTTTATATTGCAATCCTGCACCTGTTGCAACCGCAATAAGCATAATAATAATTCCTAACGCAATTGCTGTAATTGCAATTTTTATTATTGGCGATGAAATGCTATTTTTATACTTTTTGCCAGCAATAATGCGTTTTGCAATAAATAACTCGTAATTCAAATTGATGATAAATTTTAAACCATTCAAAAGTACATATTTAATCTTATTTTTGTTATTAAATTTTCAGCTGATTTCTTGTGCTCAAAAACCTAAAAACAAAACACAGAAAGTTAAAAAAAACAAATTGATTTTAAAGACAGGTGCAGAAAACACAAACTTGTATTTAAATTTACTAAAAGGTAAAAATATTGCCATTTAGCCAATCAAACATCTGTACTAACTGTTATGCAACGAGCAGAAGTTTCACCTAACGTTATGGGATCTAAAAAAGTAACACATCATTTAGTAGATTTTTTACATAATTATAAAGACATTAATGTAAAAAAAGTTTTTGCTCCAGAACATGGTTTTAGAGGAAAAGAAGATGCTGCCGAATTTATTAAAGATGGTATTGATACAAAAACTGGTTTACCTATTTTGTCGTTACACGGAAAAACAAAAAAACCTTCTGCAGAACAAATAAAAGGAGTTGATATTGTCGTTTTCGATATACAAGATGTTGGCGCACGATTTTACACCTATATATCTACACTACACTATGTAATGGAAGCTTGTGCAGAAAACGGTGTCTCTGTAATTATTTTAGACAGACCTAATCCAAACGGACATTATGTTGATGGTCCTGTTTTAGAATTAAAACATAAAAGTTTTGTTGGCATGCATAAAGTACCTCTTGTTTATGGTATGACAATTGGCGAATATGGACAAATGATTAATGGAGAAAAGTGGTTGAAAAATAGAGTTAAATGTAATTTAACTGTAATCCCTTTAAAAAATTACACACATAATACAGAATCTAGTTTAACAATAAGACCTTCTCCAAACTTGCCAAACGACAAATCTATAAACCTCTACCCTAGTTTAGGTTTTTTTGAAGGAACTATTATAAATGCAGGTAGAGGAACAGAATCTCAGTTTCAAAGATATGGTGCTCCTTTTTTTATTAAAAATAATTTTAGTTATACTCCAAAATCAAATTTTGGTGCAAAATACCCAAAACATAAAAACAAACTTTGTTATGGTGTTGATTTAAGTAGCGTAAAAAAATTAAGTGCAATTAATTTAGAATGGTTAATTGATGCTTATAAGAAAACTCCAAAAAAAGAAAAATTCTTTGGTAAAACTTTTACAATTCATGCTGGTAACACAAAACTTCAAAAACAAATTGAGCAAGGTTTAAACGCAAAAACAATAAGCGAATCTTGGAAACAAGACATTGAAGTGTTTAAAGAAATAAGAAAAAAATATTTAATCTATAATTAAAATGAAAAAGACATTTCTATATTTTGCTACAGTTTTATTATACTCTAGCACAACCTTATATGCTCAAATTAACGAAAATAAAAAAAAACAAAAAGTACAGACTCTTTCAGAAAAATTTTTAGCAGAAAACAAAATTCCTGGAATGGCTATTTCAATATCAATAAATAATAAATTGTTCTTTTCTGAAGGATTTGGTTACTCAAACCTTAAAACGAATGAGAAAGTAAAACCTAATCTTACAAAATTTAGAATTGCAAGTATTTCTAAAACTCTTACTGCAGTTGCTTTGGCAAAATTAGTTGATGATAAAAAATTAGATTTTGATGCTAGTTTATACACTTACTTACCTAATTATCCTAAAAAAAAGTATGACTTTACAATAAGACAAATTGGTGGTCATATAGCTGGAATAAGGCATTATAAAAGCAATGAATTTTTATCAAACAAAAAAATGACAATTGTTAATGGTTTAGATCTCTTTAAAAATGATCCTCTATTGTTTAAACCTGGAACAAACTACAAATACAGTACCTATGGATGGAATTTATTAAGTGTTGTTATACAAAATGCTACTAACAAAGACTACTTCTCTTATATGGAAGACGCCATTTTTTTTCCTTTAAAAATGAACAATACAATTGTTGGAAACCCAGATATTAATATACAAAATAAAACTACCTTTTATATCAAAAGAAATAATAAAATTAAAGTTGCACCTGCTGTAAATAATGTTTTTAAAGCTGCTGGTGGTGGTTATTTATCAACTTCTGAAGACCTAATTAAATTTGGAAACGAATTAATTAATCCAACTATAATTTTAAAAAGAACATTCTTAGAACTAGTAAAAACTCAAAAAACTAGTAATCAAAAAAACACAAAATACGGTATTGGAATTGTAGTTTCTAAAACTAAAAACAACCATTTAAAATATAGCCATTCTGGAGGTGGTGTTGGTGCTTCTACTCAATTATTAGTTTACCCTAAACAAAACATCGTAATTTGTTTCTTAACAAACCTTTCTGGTGTAAAAATGAAAAATTATATTAATGAATTAGAGCAAATTCTAATAGAATAGCAAACTACCCTCTTCTCTTTTTTACTTTAGAAACCATAGGTAATTTTTTCTTTAATTCTTCTACGATAGAATAAGCTGCAGGACAAACTGCTGTATTTGCTACTGTTAATTCAGAGATATTAATAAACTTTTTACGATTAGTATGAGGATATTCTGCACAAGCTTTCGGGCGAACATCATAAATAAAACAACTGTTATCAGACTCATCTAAAAAAAAACAAGGTGCCGTTTTTAAAACCATAAAATCATCTTCATCTCTTTCTAAGTAAGTATTTTGAAAATCTGCAGCTTTCATTTTCAAATGCTTAGAAATACGTTCTATATCTTTATCTGTAAAAATAGGGCTTGTAGTTTTACAACAATTTCCACAATCTAAACAATCCGTTTTTTCAAATTCTTTATCATGTAATTCATGTACAACATAATCAAAATTTTTAGGCACTCTTTTTTTTACATTCGCAAAATACTTTAAACTTTCTTTTTTAGATTCTTCTGCTAATTTTGGTAGTTGTTGTAAACGTTTTTCCATGCTGTAAAAATACAATTATTCTTGACCAAAAATCATTCTAAAAACAAATAAAAATATTAAATTCGCATTTCAATTTTCAACAACAGATGAGCATTCAAAACACCATAGAAACCAAAGTAAAAGAAGGTTTTTTAGCTTTATTTAACACAGAAATTCCATCCGTAGAATTTCAAGCAACTAGAAAAGAATTTGAAGGAGATATTACCGTAGTTGTTTTCCCTTTATTACGCTACAAAAAAGGAAACCCTGTTCAAATTGGGGAAGACTTAGGTAAATACTTAGTAGAAAACGTTACAGAAGTAACTAATTACAATGTTGTAAAAGGTTTTTTAAATTTGGTAATTAATGACGCTTTTTACACAGACTTCTTTAATTCTGTTTATTCAGACACCAATTTTGGTTTTGTTTCGCCAAAGGCAGATGAAAAAGCAATAATGGTAGAATACTCTTCTCCTAACACGAATAAACCGCTCCATTTAGGGCATGTTCGTAATAACTTATTAGGCTATTCTGTTGCAGAAATTATTAAAGCTGCAGGTAAAAAAGTATACAAAACACAGATAATTAACGACAGAGGAATTCATATCTGTAAATCGATGTTGGCTTGGGAAAAGTTCGGTAACGGAGAAACACCAGAATCTACAGGTTTAAAAGGAGATAAATTGGTTGGTAATTATTATGTAAAATTTGATCAAGAATATAAAAAAGAAATTGCCTTATTAGTATCTGAAGGAAAAACCGAAGAAGAAGCTAAAAAACAAGCTCCTCTTTTAATAGAAGCACAAGAAATGCTATTAAAATGGGAAGCAGGTGACAAAAAAGTTGTTGCTCTTTGGGAAAAAATGAATTCTTGGGTGTATGCTGGTTTTGATGTTACTTATAAAAGTATGGGTGTAGATTTTGACACGTTATATTATGAAAGTAACACTTATTTATTAGGAAAAGATGTAGTTGCCCAAGGTTTAAAAAAAGACGTTTTTTATAAAAAAGAAGATGGATCTGTTTGGTGCGATTTAACTGAAGATGGTTTAGACGAGAAAATTGTACTACGTTCAGACGGAACTGCAGTATACATGACACAAGATATTGGTACAGCAATACAGCGTGTAAAAGATTATGCAGATGTTGGAGGAATGGTTTATACGGTTGGTAACGAACAAGATTATCATTTTCAAGTATTATTCTTAATTCTGAAAAAATTAGGTTTCGACTGGGCTAAACAATTACATCACTTAAGTTACGGAATGGTAGATTTACCTTCTGGAAAAATGAAATCTAGAGAAGGAACTGTTGTAGATGCTGATGATTTAATGGTGGAAATGACAGAAACTGCGAAAACTATTTCTGAAGAACTAGGAAAATTAGACGGGTATTCTGATCAAGAAAAAAGTAAATTATACGAAACAATTGGTTTAGGTGCTTTAAAATATTTCATTTTAAAAGTAGATCCTAAAAAGAGAATTTTGTTCGATCCTAAATCTTCTGTAGATTTTCAAGGAAACACAGGTCCTTTTATTCAATATACGTATGCTAGAATTCAATCTATTATTAGAAAAGCTAGTTTCGATTACTCAAAACCAGTAACTATAGAGTTACACGAAAAAGAAAAAGAGTTACTAAAACAGCTAGCATTATATCCTGAAACAATTCAACAAGCTGCTACTAATTACTCGCCAGCTATTATAGCTAATTACACCTACGATTTGGTAAAAGAATTTAATTCTTTTTATCAGAATGTATCAATTTTGGGAGAAGAAGATCAAAATAAAAAAATATTTAGAGTACAATTAGCAAACAAAGTTGCAGACACTATAAAATCTGCATTTTTACTGCTAGGAATAAACGTACCAGAGAGGATGTAAATCTTAACAAAATTTATTAAATTTACAACATCAAACAACATCAACAAAAAAATTAAATTACTATTATGAAATACGATATCATTATTATTGGAAGTGGACCTGGAGGATATGTAACTGGGATTAGAGCTTCTCAATTAGGCTTTAAAGTTGCCATTGTAGAAAAAGAAAACTTAGGTGGAATCTGCTTAAACTGGGGATGTATTCCAACAAAAGCATTATTAAAATCTGCTCAAGTGTATGATTATTTAAAACATGTTGATCAATATGGTTTAAAAGCAGAAGCAATTGATAAAGATTTTGATGCAGTAATTAAGAGAAGTCGTGGTGTTGCAAATGGAATGAGCAAAGGTGTTGCTTTTTTGATGAAGAAAAACAAAATCGATATTATTGATGGTTTTGGAAAAATAAAAAACGGTAAAAAAGTTGATGTTACTGCTACTGATGGTACAGTAACTGAATATAGTGCAGACAATATTATTATTGCAACTGGTGCTCGTTCTAGAGAATTACCTAACTTACCACAAGATGGTAAAAAAGTAATTGGCTATAGACAAGCAATGAGTTTGCCAACTCAGCCTAAATCTATGATTGTTGTAGGTTCTGGAGCTATTGGTGTTGAGTTTGCACACTTTTATAACTCTATGGGAACTGAAGTTACTATTGTTGAGTTTATGCCAAACGTTGTGCCTGTAGAAGATATTGATGTTTCAAAACAATTTGAAAAATCAATTAAAAAAGCTGGAATAAAAGTAATGACAAATTCTTCTGTAGAATCTGTTGATACTTCTGGTGAAGGAGTTGTTGCTACTGTAAAAACTAAAAAAGGAGAAGTAACTTTAACAGCAGATATTTTATTATCGGCAGTTGGAATTAAATCTAACATAGAAAACATTGGTTTAGAAGATGTTGGAATTATTGTTGACAGAGATAAAATCTTAGTAAACGATTTTTACCAAACTAATATTCCTGGTTATTATGCAATTGGAGATGTGGTTCCTGGACAAGCATTAGCACACGTTGCTTCTGCTGAAGGAATTACTTGTGTTGAGAAATTAGCGGGTTTACATACTGAAGCTATCGATTATGGTAACGTTCCTGGTTGTACATATGCAACTCCGGAAATTGCATCTGTTGGTATGACTGAAGC
>CAJQQH010000193.1 GCA_905480405.1 uncultured Polaribacter sp.
CTAGACCCCAAACAATATTAGGTCTTTGTTGAGCAAAGGTTGTTGCTTCCCAGTCTGCAATTGTATATTGAGGTACAGCAATACAGTTTAAGTATTGATTGCTTGAAAAACTAAAACTTCTACTGTATTGACCTTCTGAATTATAACTATTATCAAAAACATTTGGTGAAATACCAATTTTTAAACCTGTAATTTGATTTGATGATAAATTCAGTGCATTAAGATTTATCAAATTAGAAAAATCTAAATTACCTTCTAATTGATTAGAAGACATTTCTAACCTTTTTAAAGAAGTGATGTTATTTATTTCTGAGGGAATATTTTTTAAAACATATTCTGATTTTGATGAATCATACTGACTAGTAAAGGTTAGCTGTTCTAAATTAGCCAACTCTCCTATTTCTGATGCAATTTCTGAAACTGAATTATTATTAAATTCCAACTCCTTTAACTGAGTTAGGTTTTTAATTACAGATGGTATTGTACCATCTAATTTATTAGAATTTAGCTCAACTTTGGTAACATGTTTTTGTCCATTAATCATTTCCGTAGTAACCCCAAACCAAGCTCCAACATTTCTTTTTTGTGTAGCATCAGCTACCCAAGTTACTCCATTATAAGAACCAGATAAATCATTTTTCCAATCTGTACCTTTTGTAGAATTGTATAAAGTTATTAAGGCTTCTCTTTCTAAATCTGGTATAGAATTGTTAGTAACTGCACTACAATTATCAGAAAACACAACACCATTATCTATAAAGTTTAAATTTTCTTTATTTGCATCAGATAGTTGCCAAGAGACTAATTCATCACTTGGTACTTCTATACAACCTAAAGCATTTCTTTTGAGGCTAAAATAATAACCACCAGAAGAAATATTATTGCTACCAATATTAAAAGCTGTTGGCGATACATTTAGTTTTAAACCAGTGATATGATTATACTCTAACTTTAACCTATCTATTACATCTAAATTACTTATATCTAAAAAACCATCTATCTCATTATTATTTGCTACAAACTCATCTAACATAGTTAAGTTATTTATGGTTGTAGGTAGGCTTTTTAAGGTATTGTGTTCAATATTAAAATTTCCTAAATTAACTAAATTACCTATTGTTGTTGGTAAACTTGTTAATCCATTGTGTTGTAAATAGAATTTTTTTAAAGTAGTAATATTCCCAATTTCATCTGGTAAATTGGTTAAAGTTTGTAATCTTGGGTTAACATCTACTTGCAATTGGTATTGTAAATGCAATTCTTCTAAGGCCATAAAATTACCAATACCTGCTGGCAAACTTGTTAACTCGTTGTTAGAAACATCTAAATATTTTAACTTATCCATATTACCAATTTCACCTGGTAAACTTGATAATTTTTGATTTCTTAAAACCAAACGCTCTAAATTATCTAATTCTCCTATTTCTTTTGCAATACTTGTTAGTTCTGTTCTTGCTGAACTTGAACTACCATAAGTTAATGACATTTCTTGTAATTGCGTTAAGTCTTTTATAGAAGATGGTATTGCTCCTTTTAAGTTTCGATTTAATTCTATCTTAACAACATGTTTTTGTCCATTAACTAAAGCTGTGGTAACTCCTGCCCAAGCACCAACATTACTTATAGAGGTAGTTTTGTCTACATCCCAAAAAGTACCTGTCCAAGTGGTGTTTTCATCACTGGTATCTAAACCACCTCCTACAGCTAAATAAAAATCTATTAATGCTTCTCTTTCTGCTTGCGGAACTGTATAACCTGAACAATCATCACTAAAAGCAACTCCATTGTCTATATAACTTGCACTATTATAACTACTGGTTTCCCAGTTAGTAAGTTCTGTTGTTGAAACTTCTATACAACTTAAGTTTGGATTGCTCGTTAAACCAATATTAAAAGGAGATCGTCCTAATTTTAAACCGGTAATTCTATTCTGGTAAAAATCTAAATTTGTTAGGCTTACTAAATTACTTAAATCAATAGTTCCTATAATATGATTATTATTTGCTCTAAAACTTTTTAAAGCTGTTAAATTATTTATCGTAGTTGGTATAGTGGTTAAATGATAGGTATACTCGCCATTCTCATAAGTAGTGTTACCCTCTATAGTTAAATCTTCTAAATTGCTTAAATTACCTATTTCGTCTGGTAAACTTGCTAATTTATTACCAGCAACATATAATAACTTTAAACTACTTAAATTACCTATCTCTGCGGGTAAAGTCGTTAAATTATTTCCTCCTGATGCGTAATATTCACTTAAACGTAACTCTTCTAAATTAACTAAATTACCTATTGTACTTGGTAAACTTGTTAAGCTATTGTGTTGTAAAGGCAAAACTTTTAATAAAATTAAATTACCTATAGAATTTGGTAGACTTGTTAATTTATTATTATTTAAAGTCAACTCTTCTAATAAAACTAAATCACCTAAATCTGAAGGCAAAGCTGTATTAAAATTAGGATTATCTTCACCTAAACGATTGTTGTGTAATCTTAAATACTTCAATTTTGTAAAACCACCTAAACCGGCAACAACTTGTAACTCATTATCATTTAAGTACAATGTTTCTAGTTCTGTTAAACTAGCAAAAGCAGCTGGGGTATTAGACAATTCACAACTAGCAAAATCCAAATAAGTAAGTTTTGTTAATTGCCCAAACTCAGTTGGAATACTTGCTATATTATTTGGTGCAGCTACTAATTTTTTCAATTCTATCAAACCACCAATTTCTGGAGGTAATAAGGTTATTTTAGTGCTTCCAAATTCTAAGGTTTGTAATTTTTTTAAATCCCCTAGTGTTGTAGGGATTAAATCTATTTGTGTGCTATTAAATGTTAAAGAAATTAGCTCAGACAAATTACCAACCACACTTGGTAATGTTGTTATAGAACCGTTACTATTAATGTTTAAATTTAATAACTTCGTTAAGTTTCCTATTTCTGTTGGTAAGCTAGAAATACTATTTGAAGAAAGGTTTAATTCTAATAATTCTGTAAAATCGTCTATTTCGGTAGGTAAAGGCCCATTTAGATTCATACCAGAAAAAGAGAGTTTTGTTATTTTACGTTCTCCAGCAATATCTATGGTTTCAAAACCTCTAACATCAACAGAACCTGATCCTGTTGTGATTTCTGTACTTGCATATGTTCTGTATGACCAAGAATCTCCATTTGTAGCGTCATAAATTGTTTTTAATGCTGCACGTTCAGTTACAGATAAAGATAATACACTAGAACAATCGTCCGTAATTTTTACTCCTAAATCAAAATTATCCATTGATAGATTGTAATAATGACTTAAGCTTGTTGTAGGCACTTCAACACAAAATAAATTTGGAGTCGTTTTAATATTTAGATTTAACGAATGTGGTAACTTTAAACTACTAATACTCGTTTGATGTAGCAGAACATTCGCAAGACTTGCTGCATAGCCATCTAAATTAACAGGTCCAGTAAGCAGTGAGTTTTTTGAAAAATCAAATGTTTCCAATTTTATTAAACTTACTAAAGAAGGAATAGTTCCATTTATGTTATTATCAGATAATTGAATATGAGTAACATATTTCTGTGCAGAAATTTCAGTAATCGTTACTCCAAACCAAGTAGAAACATCAGAAGTAGAATTTGGATCTGTATCCCAATTGGTATTGTTTGTCCAATTTGCACCATCTGTAGCATTGTATAAATCAATTAATGCTTGTCTTTCTGTTTGCGAAACTTGTGCAGTTATTGATACCGCTAAAAACATGAAGAATAAAAGTAATTTTGATCTCATAATGATTATTTTTTGGAATTCACCAAATATAATCATCAAACAAACATAAGTAAATACCTATTAGTAGGTATATTTTGACTAGAAAAATTACTTAGACTGAAAAGCAATTGAGTATTTAATCAGCTCGTTTGTATTCTGAACATCAAGCTTTTGCTTTATTTTTTTCCAATGCTCTCTTAAAGTATGTGTAGAAATAAAAAGTTCTTCTGCAATCTCTTTTTGTTTACCTCCTTTAGATAATAATTTTAAAACTTCTTTTTCTCTTTTTGTTAAAGATGCATATTTTTCTACATTCAGTTTTATAAAATCATTTTCTTCTAGAGCTCTTTTAAAAGATTTTATTGTGTTTGCTATATCTGTTGCAGATTTTTTAATTTCAATGATAGCATTACCATCTTCATCTAAACCTTTATAAGCAATTTCTGTACTTGTATTGGTTTTTGGTTCTGCTTTTAAATCAATCAATTTATGATTTAGCCAATCTCGAGCTTCTTGTTCGGTTGCAAAATGTTTAGGTTTAAAAACACTTGGATTTGGCTCATCAAAAACCCCCATAACTTCCATATGAGAAAGCACATCTTGCCCAACAACAAAAGCTATTGGATGATATCCATCTTTATCAATTTTTATAAAACCTTTTTCAAACCTTGGTCTTAAAATATTTATTTCTACCCATATTTTAGTTTCATCGTCTATTTGATGCTTAAAATTTTGTTGCAACCAAATAATTTGAATTGGATTAAATTTTTCTAAGCAGCTTAAATAATTTAGTAACTCACTTTTAAAACCCTCAATATCACTTGGTGTAGATTTCCAAAAGTTTATAAACCTTTCGTTCTCTTCTTCAAATTCTATCTCTAAATAAGGTCCTTTATAAACATTCATATTCTAAAAAACTACTGGTACTATTTGTTTTTATTTACTGTTATAAATATAATTTTTCTTTTGCAAATACGAAAGCAATAATTAAAATAAGAATACCAAAAACGATGAAGTTTATAAAAATCATAAAATTTCTTAAATTTTAAATATCATTGCTCAATTTATTGTAAAAAAGTATCTTTACAATTCAGTAAATTATTTAGCAACCGATCAAACACAAGAAAAAAACATGAAAGAGAAAAACGTTGCCGAAATTTTAAAATCGGATTCAGTTTTACAAGAAATAGAATTAAAAGGTTGGGTAAGAACTTTTAGAAGTAATCGTTTTATTGCCTTAAATGATGGTTCTACCATAAAAAACATACAATGTGTTATCGATTTTGAAAACACAAGTGAAGAAACTCTAAAAAGAATAACAACTGGTGCAGCAATTGCTGTAAAAGGTACACTAGTTGAAAGCCAAGGAAGAGGACAAACTTTTGAAATTCAAGTTTCAGAAATTACTATTTTAGGAGATTCGAATCCGGATGAATATCCAATTCAGCCTAAAAAACATAGTTTCGAATTTTTAAGAGAAAATGCACATTTACGTACTAGAACTAATACGTTTAGTGCAGTAATGCGCGTACGTTCTAAATTATCTTTTGCTGTACATAAATATTTTCAAGAAAACGATTTTAACTATGTAAATACACCAATTGTTACAGGTTCAGATGCAGAAGGAGCTGGTGAAATGTTTAGAGTTACTACTTTTGAAGACAATAAAGCTCCGCTTACAGAAGATGGGAAAATAGATTTTTCTAAAGACTTTTTTGGAAAAGAAACGAACTTAACTGTTTCTGGTCAATTAGAAGCAGAAGCTTATGCCATGTCTTTAGGTAAAGCATATACTTTTGGACCAACTTTTAGAGCCGAAAACTCAAATACCACACGCCATTTAGCAGAATTTTGGATGATTGA
>CAJQQH010000194.1 GCA_905480405.1 uncultured Polaribacter sp.
TACAATTATTTATAATGTTTTACAAACAGCTCTTTAATAAAGATAGTAATTTGCTAAAAATTATTAATAGTTTAATTTAATCTTTGCGATTAAAGATAGCATTAAGCAGTTAGTCTTAAAAAAGATGAAGTAATGTTTTTAGAATTTAAAAAGCTTGTTTTTATAAATAAAAACAAGCTTTAACAACTAACACCTAAAAACTATTGTGCAGACCAACCTCCATCTAAAGTAAAGCTTGTACCTGTTATTGTTGTTGAACTTTCTTTTGCTAGCAACAAAGCCATATCTGATATCGTTGCTAATGGTATAAACTCTTTTACAGGTTGTTTTTTTAACATTACCTCTTTAATAACCTCATCCTCAGTTAAACTATGTGCTTTCGCTTGGTTTTTAATTTGATTCATAACCAAAGGGGTTTTTACATAACCAGGACAAATTGCATTACAGGTTATGTTTTTATTTGCCCCTTCAAGAGCCAATACTTTTGTCATACCAATTACACCATGTTTTGCAGCAACATAGGCACTTTTATATTCAGAAGCTCTGATACCATGAACAGATGAGATATTTATAATTCTACCAAAATTTTGAATTTCCATTTGTTTCCAAGCAGCTTTTGATGCGTAAAAAACCGCATTCATATTAATTGCAATAATGTTTTCGTATTTTTCATTTGGAAAATCTTTAATTGGAGAAACATATTGAATCCCTGCATTATTTACTAAAATATCTAAACTTTTAAAAGTTGTAATAGTGTAAGAAATTAATTGTTCTATAGCTTCTGAATTTAAAAGGTTTGCATTTGAAAAAGCAACTTTTACATTGTATTTATCCCCGACTTCTTTAGCAATTTCAAACCCATTACTTTCCAAACCATGAAACATAATACCATAACCTTCTTTAGCAAAAGCTTTTGCGATTTCTAAACCTATACCACTTGTACTTCCTGTTATTAAAGCTGTTTTATTCATTTTTTAAAAAAGTACTTAGAACATTGTTAAACAATATTGGCTGATCAATTACAACCCCATGCCTTGAATTTTTTATCACTTTTAACGATGCATTTTTCATTCTCTTTAGATATTCTTCTTTAAAAGAAATTGGTGTATAATCCATATCCGAAGCAATGATTAAAGTTTTTACTTCAATTTCTTTTATTTTATCACCCAAACCCCAACTCATTAAAGCCGTAAATGTATTTAAGTAAGAATGATATGTGTTTTTTTTACATCTTTTTTCAAAATCATTTCTAATTTCTACTTGATCATCTTCAGGAAACATATTAAAAGAAATTTCTTTTGCCAAAGTTTTTATACCATGCTCCTTTAAATATGCAGTTCGGTTTTTTAGTAAATCCTCTCCAATTTGTCCCATATTATTAAAATCTGGACCACTGTTGACGATTACCAATTTATCTACCAATTCTGGATGTGAATAAGCGAATTGAAACCCAATTGCTCCCCCCATAGAAAAACCAATAATAGTTGCTTTTTTTATTAATAACTGATTCAAAAGATCTTTAATATCTTGGGTCATAAAATGTACTCCAAAATCTTTTTCTGGTATTGTAGAATCTCCATGACCTCTTAAATCTACATTTATTGTTCTGTAGTGTTTAGAAAAGAATGGGATTTGAGCATCCCAATCTTTTTTTGTAGATCCAAGTCCATGTAAAAAGACTAATACATCTCCTTTTCCTTCATCACTATAATCTAATTGTATTTTATTTACATCTATTTTAGACATATAAAATTCTTATTTTTTAAACATGTTAAAGTTATATTTTAACTCTAAAGTAACTAAAGTTCCAATTATTGGAGATGCAACAAACTCTCTGTTTTTAGCATTTAACAAGTTGCTAATATTTGCACCTGCATATAAATTACTTGTTAAGTTATAACCTGCATTAACATCTACAGTAAAACCACCTAATTGTCCATAATTCCAAGTTCTACCATTCCTAGCATTTTCTACAATATCATTTACACCATCTCCTGTTGTATCTTGTGTTTTAGCCGCAATATTAATACCTGAGAAGAAATCGTATTTTTGAATATATCTGGCAAAAAGAGTTGCATTAAACTTTTTATTTGCATAATGTAAACCAACACTAAATTTATTTGCTGGTGTATTTATTGGTAGTTCAGTTTCTAAAACTTTACCATCTAAATTTCCATCGTTTGCTAAATCATCTTTATCTAAAGAACGACCAAAATAAGAGTAATTAAATGTACTTCTAAGCTCATCATTAAAATAATAATTTAGCCCAACATCAAAACCATACGTATCTACTTTACCGAAATTTTGATAAGTAAGTACAAACGCACCCGCATTTCCAGGAGAAACATCTCCTATTGGCTGGTCTCCAATATGTGTTACAAAATTTCCGTTTCCAGCATCAGCAATATTTCTTAACGGGCTGATGAAATTTTTAGATCTATTATAATAAGCATTTACATCCACAAAAAATTTATTTGTAAAGCTACCTTTATATCCAATTTCGTAAGAATCTATAGATTCTACATTTAACTTTGCAATTTTTGTCCCATCAGTTAAAGTAAATCCTTCCCCATTACCTAACAACAAACCTCCAAAAAGGTTTCCTTTAAGATTTAATATTGATGGAACAGCAATTCCTTTACCATAAGTGAATCTTAAAGTACCATTACTAATTTTTTTAGTAACTGCAAATTTTGGAATAAAATTAGCACCATATAAATCATGATTATCTACTCTTGCTCCAAAAAGAAAATTGATTCCACTTTCTGGTAATTCATATTCTAATTGTGTATAGTAACCTATTTGTGCAATATCTATACCTCCTTCATCAATTAAATAAGTCCCTTTAGAATCTGCCATGTCTAATTGATATTGAACACCTCCTATTAAAGAAAAATCTCCCCAACTATTATTGTATTGACCTTCTAGGTTAAACCTTTTTGATGCATCTCTAAATAATGCTCCTCTTGGAATAGAAACCCCTGTACCCGCTCCTGTAGGAAACCATTGTTCCGCATAAGATCTTTCTCTTGCTTCAGAGTCTGTAAAACCAGCATCAATAAAAGAAACATAGTTTTGGGTTCTTTGATTCATTGCATAAGTATCATCTGTTTTACTCCATGTATGATAGATATTTGCGAAGAAATGCTTTGATGTAAATTTCAATTGAGCTACATCAATACTCCAATCTTTAATTTGATTTCTACCTGCATTTGTAACACCAATATTCGTATTATTGCTATGTCCATAATATGCATTTAATTCAGAAAATCTCCCTGTTTTATAATAGACACCTGCTCCATATTTAGAACTATTAAAATCTTGATCTATTTCTAATTCCTTATATGCCTTTGTACCTACATAAACACTATCTACGTAATCAAACTCAGTACCCGTAGACCTCTCAAAATGAACCTTATAAGACACCTTGTCACTAATTACTTGAGCATGACGTATTCTTGTTGTTATCACACTTTGGTTACCACCACCAACAGCTATTGTTGTTCCTTCAGAAGTTCTTGGATTTTTAGTAATCGTACTAACCAAGCCATTATGTGCATTCGGACCATAAAGTGTACCATTTGGACCTAGTAGTATTTCAACTTTCTGAATATCGTCTTTTGTTACTGTAGAAAAACTACCAAAAGGCAAACCTGTTGCTACTAAAGTTGATATTCTGTCATCTGTAACTTGTAAATTTTTAGCGTTAAAAGCAGAATTGAAACCTCTAATATTTATTCCTGTTCCCAAAACACCACTTCTAATAAAGTCTACACCTTTTTGTCTTGCTCCTAGTTCACCAATATTAAAACCAGAAAATTGTTCAATATCCTTGGATGTAATAATATTAACTGTTGCCGGAACATCGGTTAGTTTTTGTGGTTTTTTACTTGCAGTAAGTACTATCTCGTCTAAAGCACTTGCAGATTCTTTTATACTTGCATTTAGTATTGTTGTTTGGTTTGCATTAACAACAACAGATTTGATAACTGTTGAGTACCCAATGTAAGAAAATTCAACTTGATATGTTCCTACAGCTATATTAGATAATAGGTAAGTCCCATTTAATTCTGTTATAGTTCCTTTATTAATACTTTTAATAAAGACAGAAATATCAGCAAGAGATTCTCCATCAACCTCATTTACAGCTCCTTTAATAGTTCCTGTTTGCGCAATTGCAACAAAAGAACATAAAAAAAGTAAAACAGATAAAAGTTTTTTCATAATTATAGTTTTGATTAAAAATTATTATTTTTTTTGTGTAGTGCAATCTATTGTGAAAAATTATTTTTAGATATTAATTTTTAATTATAACAAGCTATGACTTTAATTAAATAAATAATTTCACCATTACACAAATACCTAAAAAACAGTATTTTAAACATTAATTTAAGATGTGCGATTTTAATTTAAAAAAGACCTCAGGAAGATTTTTAGAGAGCTTATTAATTACCTGAATTAGTAATTGTTGTTGACTTAAAGAAGTTTCAACATCTTTTAAACCTTCTTTTAATTCTTTTAGGAGTTTTTGAGAGTTAATAACACCTTCCATATACTTTGATAAAGAAATAGACCAAGAAATATTAGGAATATAATTCTGCTTTTTCTTACGATCTGCTTCTTTAGAAACCAAATTGTATTTGTTAGCTAATTTTAAAATTTCAATATATTTTTCTTGAGTAATTAAAATAGCAAAGTAGGATGTAAAAAAATGATGCCAACGTTGCTCAAAAATTTCATTTCTGTAGTTTTCTAAAAAATGTTTTGCTTTATTTTCTGCCAATTTAAGGTTTTTAGTTTCTCCTAAAACTCTTATCTGATAAGAAATATAACCTATTTTATGATGATGATTATGAGAACTATTAAAGAGATGTTGATTCACTTTTAATAAATCTGAAGCTTCACTATTTTTATTTTGTTTTAAGAGTATGGCAACAAAATTATTTAAATACATTAATGTATCATTATTTTGTTCTTTTATAGACAAACACGCAAAGTACTCTGCTTTATTTAACTCATTATGTTTAGAATGCATTAAAACTCTATTTGCATAATAATTACAAAGTAACCTTTTAGAATATAATTCCCCTTCACTAAAATAGACATCAATTAAATCAAAAAGAATTCTTAATTTTTCTGTTTGATTATAATTTGTATACATAAACGCAAGTAATACAAATGCTTGATACCTGTTTCTACCATCAATTTCTTTGGTTTTAAAAACCTTATATAACCATTTTTCCCAAAACCTAGTCTCTGTATTATTTAACGTATATTGACTAGTTATTTCTGAAGTTGCATCGTAAAGTTTATCTTCAATTTCTTTTGTTTTTTTATAATGATTTTTATACTCTTCTATAAAATTTGCTAAAATTGTATGATCTTTATATCGCATTCTAACCAACAAATATGGTTTGTATTCTTTGGCTAGTTCATATAAATTTTTAAAATTGAATTCTACTTTTTTATAGTTTATAATATGTTTTAAAAATATTTTCTCATCATCTGAAGAGATGGAATCTGTTAAAATTTTCTTTTTTAATTCTATTAACCAAACCAATGTTAAATCTACATCTATATTAGCTAATTTGGTTTCTGCCCAGTTTTTAATGTAAGAATACTTTCTTTTATCTATATTAATAGAAAATTCTTTAGCGTTGTTTCCCTCTAAAGAATTTTCTAACAATAATTTAAGAATTTCTTTTTTCTCATCATCTTTAAGTTGCTGAATTTTTAGCAAATATTTTATCTCATTTGGTAAAACATGTTTGCTAAATTCTATAAATTTTTTGAGTTTTATTTTTTTCATCTTTATTCTTCTTCAAGAAAATTTCTAATCAAATTATTTATTTCTTTTGATTTTTCAAATTGAGCAAAATGACCACAGTTTTCGATATATTTAACAGAAACATTTTTAATATTATGTTCAGCAATTTCACCAATATTTTTAATATTTAATGTTGGGTTAAAATATTTATTAGGTATTAATAAATCATTCAAACCAAAAAGGACTAAGGTAGGTTGTACGATTTCTTTTAAATTTGCATTTACTGGTTCATTTAACATACCTGCAACACTTTTTACAATAGCATTACAATGCTCTTTAAAGTTTGTAGCTTCTTTAATCTTAATTCTATCTTCAATCATTTGATCAACTTCACTAGGAAGTTCAAAAAAATTAAATTCAAAATTTTTCTTAATTTGCTCATTAGTTGTTTGCTGTACAAAACCAGAAGTATATGTTGTTTTCATAAAAGTAGCTTGTTGAGTCGAAAAAGTTTCTAAACCTGCAGGCGCTACTAATATTAGTTTTTTAATATCTTTTGGGTAATTTAAAGCCAACTTAATACTTGCTTGTCCACCCATAGAATGCCCAATTAACACAACATTTTTAAGTTTTAATTTTTTGATTATTTTATGCCCGATTTCAGCATAATAACTTGGTGTATAAGCAGTACTTACTATCGTAGACTTCCCAAACCCAGGCAAATCTAAAGCAACACAAGTATAGTTATTTTGCAGTTCTTTAATATTTTTAGACCAGGCATTTGCATTACTACTTAAGCCGTGTAAAAACAATAAAGTTGTCTTACCTTTTCCTTTTTTTATAAAACTAATTTCTAAATCATCAATTGTAACACACTTTATTTTAAAATTATATTCTGACAATATTTTTTTCATAGGTAGTTTCGCGTTTTGAGAAAAAGTAATAGTATTAAGAAGTATAAAAGTGATTAAAAAAGAAAGTTTTTTCATTTGTTAATTTTTAAAGAATTAAAATAATGTGTTAATTTTTTTCTAGAAATTTTACCTAAACTTGTTAATGGAATTTCCTCCAAAATAAAAATATGTTTAGGATGTTTGTAAGAGGTTAATGTTTTATTTAAGAATTTTTTAATTTCATTTAACGTGCAGCTTTTATTTTTTAAGGTGATAAAAGCTACACCACATTGCCCCCATTTTTCATCATCCATACTTAAAACCACCGCTTTTTTTATTTCAGAATAACGTTCTAATTGCAATTCAATTTCTTGAGGATAAATATTTTCTCCTCCGGAAATATACATATCGTTTTTTCTTCCTCTTAAATACAAATAACCTTCTGCATCTTTATAAACAAAATCTCCAGTTAAAAGCCAACCATTTTTTATTTGTTTGTTTGTTTTTACAGAGTCATTCCAGTACCCAGGGGTTACAACCTCTCCTTTAATACAAAGCTCTCCAAGCTCATTTTCTTTTACTTTTTCGCCTAAAGCATTGATAATTTTAGTTTCTAAATAAAAGTTTGGCTTGCCAATAGAATTTGGTTTTAACAAAGCCATTTTATGGTGTAGAGAAGTAATACTAGGACCTGCTTCTGTAAGACCATAACCAGGTCTTATATTTATGTTTTTTTCGCTTTTCCAATAAGAGACAATAGCTGGTTTTACTGATTCTCCTCCAGAAATTATATAACGTAAGTTTTGCAATTTCACCTCTTTAAATACAGTTGATTTTTGCATCACTTGTAACATTGTTGGCAAAGCCATAAAAAGTGATATTTTATTTAACTCTAACAAACAAAGTGTTTTGTCTGCATCAAATTTTTCTAACATCCCTACTTTTGCTCCTTTATGAAGTAATGGTGTTACAAAAATGTTCCACCCAGAAGTATGATAAGGAGGTAACGTATTTATTGTAGCATCTCTAAAAGTAATTCCTAACTGCATTGAAGTATTTAAACTATTCCAAAAAAGCATTTTATTTGTATAAATAACACCTTTCGATTTCCCAGTAGTTCCAGATGTATAAAAAATAAAAAGAGGGTTATCTTCTTTAATTCTAAAACTTCTTTTTGATGGAATAAAGTCCATCTTATATTTTTCTTTTAACTCAGAAAAAGCATAAATATGTTTCACTTTTAAATCTAATGCATCTCTTTTTTGTTTTTGTTTTTTACTATAAATAAAAAGTATTGGGTTACAATCTTTTATTAAATTATTAATTTCAGAATTTACCTGTCTAAAATTTAAAGGCACCAAAATAATTCCTAATCTTTGGCAAGCAGAAAATAATACAATATAATCTATACTATGCTCCGCTAAAACTGCAATTCTATCACCTTCTTCTAAACCTAAAGAAAGGAGTTTTTCTATAAGTCTGTTTGCATAAACATGTACTTCGAAATAAGTGTATTGCTCATCTGTGTCAAAAGAAGACAAAGCTATTTTTGTGGGTGTATAATCTGCCCATTTTGCTATCCAATCTAAAGTATTCAATTCGTAATTTTCTTTTTTTCAAATTTATATAATACATAACCAATTACTACAGAAAAAACTATTGCAATAGCTGCAGAAATACCGGGGTTATTTACTTTTTCTTGCATATAAGGTGTTATTCTTCCATAATAAACTGTAAAATGAATTACAATTGCAGAAATACTTGCAATAAAAACGGTACTTGTTTTTACATTTCTTAAAAAAGTACCAAATAAAACTGGTACAAAAGCTGCAGAAAAATAAGCATACACTCCATTTTGGGCAAAAATTGCTACACTAATATCTGGGTTTTTAATTTGCTCCCAGCTTAATAAAAAGCTAACGATTGCTAAAACTACAATTACCAATTTATTAATAGTAATTGTATTGGTCATTTTGTCTTTAAAAATGGGTTTTAAAATATCTGAAGTTACGGTAATAGATAACGACTGGATTAAACTCTCTAATGTAGATAATCCTGCAGAAATTAACCCTACAACTATTATCATTCCTATACCAACTGTAAATTTTGTTACAACATAAGTAGGAATAATTTCATCCATTTTTAATGATGCACCATTTAATGTTAAATCTGGGAAACTAATTCTAGCATACAAACCTACAATTACTACTAAAAAGAAGAAAATCATAAAAAAGATACCACTCATTAAATAAGAATTTACTTTTTTACTATCTTTTAATAATAATGATTTAGTGATGATATGAGGTTGACAAACAACAGCAACTCCAATTACAATTTGAGAAACAATTATTTCAAAATAATCTCTAAAAAGAAAACTTTTTTTATTGGTCGCTACTACCAAATTTGGGTCGATATCTTTTAACTTGTTTAAAAAACCCGAAATACCATTTTCAAAATACTCAGATCCAGAACTAATTAAAATTATAGCTACAATAAACATTATTATAGCTTGTATTGTGTTGGTATATACCATAGAGTTTGCACCACCAAACATCATATAACCAAAGACAAAAACGGTTATCCCTAATAGAACATAAAAGGGCTCAATGTTAATAGATTTAGAAATAACCTGAGTAATTCCTACATTTATTAACACGATAAAAGTAATTAATAATAAGGCGATAATACCAAAAAAGAATGCATAAGACTTACTATTATAACGTTGACCAATCCATTGTGCCATGGTTGTTGCTTTTACTGTATTACCGTATTTTACAAAACCCTTTGTTAACACGATTAAAGAAATAAATGCAGCAATTGGCAATACAATTCCAAAAGAAATAACACCAGAAACTCCATACAAAGCTATAAAACCTGGGTTGATAATAAATGTTGCAGCACTAGTCATTGAAGCTGCTAAAGAAAGTCCTACAACCCAAGAAGGAAAACCAAGATTCCCTACAGCATAATCTGCAATACTTTTGTTTTTTCTTGCCCCTCTAATTACAAAAAAAAGAATCACAGCAGCGTAAACGCACAATAAAATCCACATATTAGAAACCCAACTATCTGATGCCGTCATAAGAATTATAAATATTTTGTAAACAAAGCTAAAAAAGAAGCTAGGCAATATATTAATTATTAAAACAATACACAGTGTGACTATTAATTAATTAATGTGAAAAAATAAATCTTTAGCACTCAAAAACAACAACTTAAAACACCTAAGACTTTAAATATTTTAAATTTTACTTTCATAAATTAAAATATCAGCTTAAAACAGAAATTGTATTTGTAACTTTGTAATACAATGAATAAATATCTCGAAATAATAAAAAACTCCTATTCAGGTTACTGGAATTATATAAAA
>CAJQQH010000195.1 GCA_905480405.1 uncultured Polaribacter sp.
CGAAAATTTACCTGAAGAAATGAAAGGTAAAACAATTGAAGAAATTAAAAGAAAACTAAAAGGAAGACGTGGAAATATAGTAGATATTGCTCGTAGATATTACTTATTCTTAAATAAGCACGAAGTAATAACTGGTACTCAAAAATCAGATAAGTTTGAGATAACTCGTCATCCTAATGGAAAAACAACTATAGATATTCATAGAAAAGATCTTGGCGTATTTAATAGAACATTTACAAAAGAAGAAACCAAAGAAATTTGGATTTATGGTTTGGATGGTAAAGACACTTTTAATGTAACTGGAGAAGGCGATGATTTAATTACCATTAAAGTTGTTGGAGGAAAGAAAAATGACACCTATAATTTTAAAAACACAAAAAAAATTAAGATTTACGATTTCAAAGGAAAAGAAAATACCATTACCAATAAAAAATCAAAAAAATGGTTGGTAGATGATTATGAAATAAATACTTACGACCATAAAAAACGTAAATATAATATGAATGCGTTTTTACCAATTGTGGGTCTAAATCCAGATGATGGTTTTCAAATTGGTTTCTTAAATACCTTTACAACTTTTGGTATGCAGCGTAATCCGTTTACTACAAAACATTCTGTAAGTGCCAATTATTATACAGGTAATTCAGGTTATGATGCTTCTTATAGAGGCGAGTTTTCAAATATTTTTCATAATTGGAATTTTGCTGTTGAAGGAAAATATACAAGTCCAAATTTTGCTCAAAACTATTTTGGTTTTGGAAACGAAACAACCTATGA
The DNA here is from genome assembly GCA_905480405.1 of uncultured Polaribacter sp. Classification (GTDB taxonomy): domain Bacteria; phylum Bacteroidota; class Bacteroidia; order Flavobacteriales; family Flavobacteriaceae; genus Polaribacter. Next base: position 778 of record CAJQQH010000195.1, read on the forward strand.
TAGACACGCAGTTGATTTAGACTTTAATCGTGTAGCCATTAAAGAATGGAGCGCAGCTATCTCATTAGTTTGGAGAGGAAGAGATGGTGGTTCTTTTTATTTTAAACCACTAATAGAATCTTTTGAAGTAGAAGAAAATACGAATAGGTTTAGTAATTCCTTAAATTTAAATGCAAGCGTTTTTGAAAAACAAACCTATGGAGGTGCAGAAATTAATTATAATTACAAAAACAAAAACGATCCTGCTTATCCAACTTTAGGTTTAGACGCCAGTATTACAACAGGTTACAAAACAAATATAAGTGGAGGAAATATTAATAATAAATTTGGATATATAAAATCGCATTTTGCAATAGATCATAAATTAAATAAAAGCGGCAGTTTTGTATTTGCTACAAAATTAGGAGGAGAAGCAATTTTAGGAGATAATTTCGAATTTTATCACGGAGCACAATTAGGAGGTAATCATAGTTTACGTGGTTTTAGAAAAGAACGTTTTGTTGGTAAATATTCAATGTATCAAAACACAGATTTAAGATTAATTTTAGGTAAATTTAAAACTAGTATTATTCCTTTTAAATATGGTGTAACAGGTGGTTTTGATTATGGAAGAGTTTGGGAAGAAAATGATGTTTCAGACAAATGGCATAATAGTGTTGGTGGTTCTTTCTGGATTAGTGGTTTAGAACTGTTTACTGCTAATGTAGGTTACTATAACAGTAGCGATGGTGGAAGAATTAATTTCACTTTAGGATTTGCCTTTTAAATTAATAATAAAAACATAAAATACTTATATGAAAAAACCAGTAGTAATTGCCCAAATTAGTACCTTAGAAAACAAACAACCAGAACACGCACTCGTAAATGGTTTAGATTTAGTAATAGTTAAGTTTGATGAAGATATTTCTGTTCTTTACGGAAGATGTTTGCACAGAGGTGCATTAATGTCAGACGGTCATGTAGATGGTCATAATTTAATTTGTGGTGTTCACGGTTGGGATTACAGAGTAGATTCTGGTGTTTCAGAATATAATAATAAAGAAGTGCTTCATAAATTCTCTACCAAAATTGAAGGTGATAATTTAATGGTCGATGAATTTGAAATCGATGCCTTTTTAGTCAATAATCCACAACCTTTTAATCGTGATACATATTTAGGAGCATATGCCGATACACATCCAGAAGAAACTGAACCGTATACAGGTTATATAAAAGAATTGGCTCAAAATGGTTTAAAAAACATTGGGCATCACGGTTTTTCAGCTTCTATGGGTGTAGATAGAAATACGCTTCCAAAATGGAACGATATTCAGTTTTTACCAGCTCAACTAGCATCAAGACCTTTATTAGATCACGAAAAAGTGGCAACTAAAGTTGTCATTGGTCCAAAGGCTAAAAAACCATTAGAACTTGATATGCCACTTTTTGTAAGTGATATGAGTTTTGGGGCATTATCCCGTGAAGCGAAGATTGCTTTATCAAAAGGTGCACAATTAGCAGGAACAGGAATTTGTTCTGGAGAAGGCGGAATGTTACCTGAAGAACAAGCAAGTAATTCAAAATATTTTTATGAATTAGCATCCGCACAATTTGGTTTTTCTTGGGATAAATTAGATAACGTACAAGCATTTCACTTTAAAGCAGGTCAAGGTGCAAAAACAGGAACTGGTGGTCATTTGCCAGGTAATAAGGTAAGTAAAGAAATTGCAGAAGTCAGAGGTTTAAAACAGGGAGAAACAGCAATTTCACCAGCAGCAAATCCTAATTTTCATACTGTTGAAGATTTTAAAATATTTGCAGATAAAGTACGTGAACGTACAGGAGGAATTCCTATTGGTTTTAAATTAGCAGCTAGTCATATAGAAAAAGACATTCAGTTTGCATTAGACGTTGGTGTAGATTATATCATTCTTGATGGTCGTGGAGGCGGTACAGGTTCTGCTCCTACTATTTTAAGAGATCATATTAATGTTCCAACGATTCCTGCATTAGCAAGAGCTAGAAAATATTTAGACAAAGTTGGTGCTACAGATGTTACTTTAATAATTACTGGTGGTTTACGTGTGGCAGAAGATTTTGCAAAAGCAATGATGTTGGGTGCAGATGCAATTGCTGTCTCTAATTCCGCATTACAAGCTATTGGTTGTTTAGGTATGCGAGCTTGTGGATCTAACAATTGTCCAGTAGGAATTGCAACACAAAAAGAATCTTTACGTAGTAGAATAATTATAGATTCTTCTGCAAAACAATTACAAAACTATTTTGAAGCTACAAACGATTTAATTAGAGTCGTAGCACGTTCTTGTGGTTACGATGATGTTACAAAATTTAATCACGATGACCTTTCAACGTTTGATAGAGATATGCACTATTTAACAGGAATTAATTACGCAGGTTTAAAATAAAAAAAACATGAATACAATAGATTTATATGGAGCAGATTGGTGTCCTGATTGCCAAAGAGCAAAAGCGTATTTAAAAGAGCATAGAGTTGATTTCAATTTTATTGATGTCGATTTAGACAAAGATGCAACTGCGCGTGTAGAAAGTATAAATAATGGTAAGCGTATCATACCAACCATCCTTGTTAACGAAAAACCGTTTACCAATCCAGATAATAGTGTTTTAGCAAATGTGTTAGGTATTAACACTCAAGGTCGCGTTCTATTATATGGTGCAGACTGGTGTCCAGATTGTCAACGTGCGAAAAGTTACCTGCAAGACAATCATATTAACTTTCAATATATAGAAGTTGATAAATACACTTGGGCAGCCGAAAAAGTAGAAGAAATTAATAATGGAAAACGTATTATTCCTACCCTTATTATTGATGATAAAAGTTACACAAATCCAGATAATTCTATTTTAAAAACTGTTTTAAGCATTGGTGAAGAATCTAAAAAAACAGTTTATGATTCTATTATTGTAGGTGCTGGCGCAGCCGGATTAACAGCTTCAATTTATATTCAACGAGATCGATTTAGTTCTATAGTTCTTGAAAAAAAGAATATTGGAGGTAATGCATTTTTAACTCAAAAAATTGAAAACTACCCTGGTTTTACAGATATTTCTGGTCCAAAACTAATGCAAAGAATGTCTGAACAAGCAAAAACATATGGCGCCAAAATTGAAACTGGTGTTAATGTAAAATCGCTTAAAAAAGAAGGAAGCCTTTTTTCTGTAGCTACAAATATGGGCGAATATCAAAGTAAAACAGTGGTTTTAGCTTTAGGTTCTACCTATAGAAAATTAGGAATCCCTAATGAAGAAGACTTAATAGGAGCCGGAATTCATTTTTGCGCAACCTGTGATGGTGCTTTTTATAGAAACAGAGAAGTAATTGTTGTTGGTGGTGGAAATAGCGCGTTAGAAGAAGGAATTTTTCTTGCTTCTTTTTGTAAAAAAGTAATCATTGTAAATCGTGGAGAAACTTTTTCTGCTTCAGAAACATATATAGAAAAACTGCCTTCAATTAAAAATATTGAAGTTCATATGAACAAAGAATCTTTAGCATTTATTAAAGATGATAAAGACAATTTTAAAGGTTTAAAAATTAAGGATAGAAATACCAATGAAGAATCAGCATTATATGCAGATGGTTCATTTATTTTTATTGGTCTTATTCCAAATACAGAAGATATTAAAGGATTCATAGACCTTAATGAACGGGGTTTTATAACAACTACGGGGTTAGGAGAAACCAATGTAAAAGGAGTTTTTGCAGCTGGAGATTGTAGAGAAGGTGCAATTGCACAAGTAGCTGCTGCCACAGGAGAAGGAGTTTTGGCAAGTTATGGTGTGCGTAACTACTTTAAATAGTTGATATGGAAAATTGGTATTTACCTATAACATTAGTTCCTGGAATAGGACTATTAATCTTGTCTACTTCTAACCTTATGGTAACTTTAAGTAATGAGTTAAACGGATTTAAAATAGAAGATTTAAAAGATGATGCTATTTTTTCAAGAAAATTAGCGCAATTAAAAACTTTAAATCGTTCTATGGTCCTTTTTTATTCGGCGGTAGCTTGTTTAGCAATAGCTGGGTTAATTGGTGGTTTACAATTAAGTTCAATAAAAAACAGCGCCACTTACATTAGTGTTATTGGAATTGTAATTATGATTTTGGGATTATTATCCTTAATTAAATATTCATTCAAAGCAGTAAGTATTAGACAGGATCAGTTTACAAAAAAATTCAATAAAAAATAAAATATGGCAATCACTAAAAAATGGTATAGTGTTTTAAAAGATAAAAATACATTACCAGAAGGTCGTGTTCAAACAGTAACCGCTGGTCATCAAGGTGTCTGTTTAACACATTATAAAGGTAAATTTTCTGCTCTTGATAATAAATGTCCACATCAAGGTGGTCCATTAGGAGAAGGTTCTATTGAAAACGGAATGCTACGTTGTCCTTGGCATGGTTGGGATTTTGATCCTTGTTCTGG
>CAJQQH010000196.1 GCA_905480405.1 uncultured Polaribacter sp.
CCGATAAATATTATGATGAATTGATTTTAAATTGTGAGGAAATAGCTAAAAACCCAGATTTAGGAAAAAACTACGAGGGAATTTCAAAGCAACTTCTCGGAATTAAAGCAAACCGACACATAATATTTTATCGAACATTAAATGAAGATTATGTAGAAATAACAGGAATCTTACACGAAAGAATGGATTTGAAAAAAAGAATAGCTGAATAAAAACTGCGTAGAACATGCGTATATAACAAATAACTTTTGAAATACTTTTGTGAATGAGTTTTTGCCGTTATATATAATTCAACGAAATAAGATTACATTTATCTTTAGATTTTTAAACACCTAATATGGTGTATCAATTATCAGCTTAAATCAATTTTAACCTGTAGCCATATTTCAGGACAAAACAAAACAAACCGTATTCAAGAAATGAAAATTTGCATTGCACAAACAAAATCTGAAAAAGGAAAAGTTCAAGAGAACATTCAGAATCACTTGCGAATAGTTGAAAATGCAATCAAATCAAATTCTGAATTAATTATATTTCCAGAACTATCAATAACTAATTACGAACCAGATTTAGCAAAAAAGCTTGCAACAGATATAGAAAATAGTATTTTCAATCCCTTTCAAGAACTATCTGATAACAATGAAATCACAATCGGAATAGGAATACCAACAAACTCAACTGACGGAGTAAACATCAGTATGCTGATTTTTCAGCCAAACGAAAAGAGAGTTGTTTATTCCAAGCAAATGTTACATTCAGACGAATTACCATATTTTGTTTGTGGAAATGCCCAAGTAATTCTAAGTATTAAAGGAAAGAAAATTGCGATTGGAATTTGTTATGAAACTCTACAACGTGAACACTTTTTAAACGCTAATAAAAAAGGTGCTGACATTTACATAGCAAGTGTTGCAAAACCAAAAGGTGGAATTGAAAAAGCATATAAACACTTTCCAAAAATCGCCAGAGAATTTAAAACACCAATCTTAATGTCTAATTGTGTTGGTAATTGCGACAACTTTATAGGTGTTGGTCAAAGTGCTGTATGGAACAAAAACGGAAAATTAATTGAACATCTTGATAGTGAAAATCAAGGAATTCTAATTTATGACACAGAGATCGAATTAGTAAAAATTGACCAAACGAAAATTGAAAAAGGACAACTTTTTGATTTAGAAAAATTATTTCAAATTTATATAAATGGTAAAATCGATTTAGAAAATAATGGAATTTATCAATGGACAGATAATTATCCTACAATCTCAATCATTGAGAATGATCTAAAAAAAGATGTTCTTTACACATTGAAAAGTAATGAAAAAATTATTGGAGCAATTAACATAAGTGAAGAGCAAGAAGCTGAATATGAGTTAATTAAATGGGAATTTGACAATTCAAAAGTATTAGTAATTCATAGACTTGTAATTGACCCAAAACATCAGAAAAAAGGATACGCACAAAAACTGATGGACTTTGCCGAAAATTTTGCGAAAGAAAATAATTATTCTTCGATAAGATTAGATGCTTACAGCCAAAATGTGAGAGTAATTGAATTCTATAAAAAACGAAATTATATTATACGTGGAAATGTCAATTTTCCAGAAAGAGAATATCCGTTTCATTGTATGGAAAAAGATATAATAACTGCCTACAACATGCGTATATAAAAAATAGAATTTATTAAAAAAAAAATAATTAAAGATAGGAAACAAAAAAAAAGCTCTGATTTTTTCAGAGCTTTTTATAATTATTTATTCTTCAATTGGTGGATGACCAAAAATTTCTTCATAAATTTCATCGAAATTGGTACGTAAAAAAGCATTTAGTTTTTTACGGTAATCATCTTTTAACCAAGTTACAAAGTTGTGTGTACTTTTAGAAATACACTTTGCATATCTGTTTATTCTATCATCTATCTCCTCACCTAGTTTCTTTGCTAAAATTAATGCATCAAAAACATCTTCACTGTTTTCTATACACATTATAGCGTGGTGTTCTATAGATTTTTCTAAAACTCTTTTAGAAGATTCACCTTGTCTAATGGTATCTATATACACTTTTTTCATATCAAAATAAGTGTCTTTAGATTTGGCAAATTCTTTTTTAACATCCGCAGGTAATTCATATCTAAATGTGCTTTCTATTTCTTCATCAGAAAGAATTGCATTTAAATAATAATCTGGTGCTCTAAACATTTTCTGCCAATCTAAATCTGCACCCCAAGGGCCAAATCTATGAAAATTGTTTCCTAAATCAATTACATCAAAAGTATCTGCATTTTTAAAAATACGAGATCCACGACCAATCATTTGGTAATATAATGTTAAAGATTTTGTTGCTCTATTTAAAATAATTGCTTCAATACTAGGTTCATCAAAACCAGTTGTTAGTATACTAACAGAGGTAATGATTGCATTTGTGTTTTATTAAACCATTTTAAAATAAAGTCTCTTTCTTTTCTAGTATTTGTATTATCTAAATGCGCAATAGGATATCCTGCTTTTTTAAATGCGTGATATACTTGTATAGATGTATTAATACCGTTATTAAAAATTAACGTTTTCTTTCCTTTTGCAGTTTCTTCATAGGCAGAAACCAATTTAGAAAGCATATCTGTATTGGTATATAAATCTTCTGAAGATTTAACGGTATAATCTCCGTTTGCTCCTACTTCTAATGATGTTAAACCTACATTATAAGAATATAAATTAGCAGTAGATAAATAATGATTATCAATTAAATGTTGTATTGTTTCACCAACAAATAATTCTTGATAATTTTCATACATAGGTAGCTTTACATTAGAACTCAAAGGAGTTGCAGTAACACCTAAAATAAAAGATTTATCAAAAAACTTAAATATTTTAGTAAATGAATTGTAATGTGCCTCATCTACAATTACTAAACCGATATCAGATATATCTAATTTTTCATCATGTAAACGATTTTTTAACGTTTCTACCATTGCAACAAAGCAACTAAAATCGTTTTGATCGTCTAATTGTGCAGTACTATTTATTATTTTGTTGTTAACGCCAAATTCATTTAGCATTTTAGAAGTTTGTTTACTTAACTCAATTCTATGAGTTAAGACTAAAACTTTCTTTTTAAATTTTTCTAAATAGCGTCTAACAATTTCAGAAAAAATTACTGTTTTACCACCACCAGTTGGTAGTTGATATAAAAGGTGGTAATCTTGAGGCGCGTCTTCAAATCTTCTAAAAATTTCTTGAAGTGCATCTTTTTGATAACCGTATAACTCTTTACCTACTTTTTTTGTTGAATTTTCTATTTCTGCCAAAGGAATATAAATTTGAGCTACAAAAATAAGACTTAATTAAGGTTTAACACAAATTTAATCTAGATAAATCTAGATAAATCTGTTTGAGTTATATCATAATGTGATGCATCATACACAGAAACACCATTTTTAACAGCTAATAATTGTGGAGATTGATGCATTACTTGAAAAGTATAACCAATTTCATCCGATACATTTCTGTAATTTAATAAGTCTAAATAGTAGACTTTTAGATTTTTATGTTCTTCATTAAACAATCCTTCAAACTGTTTAATTACCATTCTACTAATACCACATCTTGTAGAATTTTTAAAAATTAAAATAGCTTCTGTTTTAGATTGCTCTTTTATCGTTTTTAATTGTTCTAAAGAAGTTAACGGTATCCAATTTAGATAAGATACTTTTTCTGCTTTAGGTTCTTTACTACCAAATAAATTATTAAATACGCCCATGTTGTTTTTATTCTTTGTCGATGTAAATATAGGAAACTTTCACTAGTCAAAAAGTCAGTTAAAGCACTGTTTTTAAAGACAATTTGACATGTTTCTTGATTAAAATCCAATTGGTATTATAATTGACTTTAAAAAAACAAGAACACAACAAGTGAGTTTACTCATTTACTAAAATAAAAGAAAATGAACTTTAATAATTATACAACAAAATCGCAAGAGACCATACAAATGGCGCAACAGATTGCGCAAGGTTTTGGTCATAATCAAATAGAGAACGAACATATTTTTAAAGCTTTAACACAAGTGGATGAAAATGTTTTACCCTTCTTATTAAAAAAACTAAATATTAATACTATCGTTTTAGATCAAATTTTAGATAAACAATTAGAGAGTCTACCAAAAGTGTCTGGAGCAGAATTAATGCTTTCTAGAGAAGCTAGTAAAACATTAACAGAAGCTTCTGTTATTGCTAAAAAAATGAAGGATGATTATGTTTCTATAGAACATTTAATCTTAGCAATTTTTAAATCAAAAAGTAATATTGCACAAGTTTTAAAAGACCAAGGTGTTACAGAAAAACATTTAAAATCTGCTATAGAAGAATTAAGAAAAGGAGAAAGAGTAACTTCTCAAAGTCAAGAAGAAACATATAATTCTTTAAATAAATATGCAAAAAATTTAAACCAATTAGTAGAAGAAGGTAAACTAGATCCTGTAATTGGTAGAGATGAAGAAATTCGTAGATTATTACAAATTTTATCAAGAAGAACAAAAAACAATCCGCTTTTAGTTGGAGAACCTGGAACAGGTAAAACAGCTATTGCAGAAGGTTTAGCGCATAGAATTGTAGATGGTGATGTACCAGAAAACTTAAAAGATAAATTAATTTTTTCTTTAGATATGGGCGCATTAATTGCGGGCGCAAAATATAAAGGAGAGTTTGAAGAACGTTTAAAAGCTGTTATCAAAGAGGTAACAGATTCTGATGGAGATATTGTACTTTTTATTGATGAAATTCATACACTAGTTGGCGCTGGTGGTGGCCAAGGTGCTATGGATGCAGCAAATATTTTAAAACCAGCTTTAGCGCGTGGAGAGTTGCGTGCAATTGGTGCAACTACTTTAGATGAATATCAAAAATATTTTGAAAAAGATAAAGCATTAGAAAGACGTTTTCAGAGAGTTCAAGTAAATGAACCTGATACAGAAAGTGCTATTTCTATTTTAAGAGGTATAAAGGATAAATATGAGACGCATCATAAAGTTCGTATTAAAGACGAAGCTATTATTGGTGCTGTAGAATTATCTCAGCGTTATATTACCAATCGTTTTTTACCAGATAAGGCTATCGATTTAATGGATGAAGCTATGGCTAAATTACGTATGGAAATTAATTCTAAACCAGAAGAACTAGATGTTTTAGACAGAAAGGTAATGCAGCTAGAAATTGAAATTGAAGCAATTAAACGAGAAAAAGACGAAACGAAGTTAAAATCTTTACGATCTGATTTAGCAAACCTAAAAGAAGAGCGCAATGAAATTAATGCAAAATGGAAATCTGAAAAAGAAGTTGTAGATAATATTCAGAATGCAAAATTAGATATTGAAAATTTTAAAATTGAAGCAGAAAAAGCAGAGAGAGATGGTGATTATGGTTTAGTTGCAGAATTGAGATATGGTAAAATTAAGAAAGCTCAAGAAGACTTAGAGATTTTACAAAAAACTTTAGATGAGAATCAGTCTGAAAACTCTTTAATTAAAGAGGAAGTTGTATATGATGATATTGCAGAAGTTGTTGCAAAATGGACTGGTGTACCCGTTACAAAAATGATTCAGTCAGAACGAGAAAAACTATTAAAACTAGAGGCTCAAATTCATAAAAGAGTTGTTGGGCAAGAAGAAGCAATTGTAGCAGTTTCTGATGCTGTTAGACGTTCTAGAGCCGGTTTACAAAACCCAAACAAACCAATAGGAAGTTTCTTGTTTTTAGGAACTACTGGTGTTGGTAAAACGGAACTGGCAAAAGCACTAGCCGAATATTTGTTTGACGATGAAAATGCAATGACAAGAATTGATATGAGTGAATATCAAGAAAAACATTCTGTTAGCAGACTTGTTGGTGCACCTCCTGGTTATGTAGGTTATGATGAAGGTGGTCAATTAACAGAAGCTGTTAGAAGAAGACCATATTCTGTTGTGCTGTTAGATGAAATTGAAAAAGCGCATCCAGATACTTTTAATGTTTTATTACAAGTTTTAGATGAAGGAAGGTTAACTGATAATAAAGGACGTGTTGCAGATTTTAAGAATACGATTATAATTATGACTTCAAATATTGGAAGTCATATAATTCAGGAGAAATTTAGCGATCCGAAAGCAGATTTAGATGCTGTTACAGAATTGGCTAAAGTTGAAGTTTTAGGATTGTTAAAACAATCTGTTAGACCAGAATTTTTAAACAGAATAGATGATGTAATTATGTTTACTCCTTTAAATCAAAATAATATTTTTGAAATTGTAAAACTTCAAATAGAACATTTAAAGAAAATGATTGGTAAACAAGAAATAACTTTAGATGCTACAGATGAAGCTATTAGTTATTTGGCTAAAAAAGGATATCAGCCAGAGTTTGGAGCAAGACCTGTAAAAAGAGTTATTCAGAAAGAAGTATTAAATCAGCTTTCTAAAGAAATTTTATCTGGTAAAATTACAACAGATAGTATTATCTTATTAGATTCTTTTGATGATAAATTAGTGTTTAGAAATCAATCTGATTTAGTAGAAAATTCATAAAAAAAAGTTTGGTTAGTTAGGAAAAGGCGGTATTTGAAAAAATAGCGCTTTTTCTTTTTTAACTATATTTGACTTTTAAAACTACCAACATGAAAAAAAAATTATTGCTTTTTGTTTTTACTTTTAGTTTGTTACTTTCTTGTACGTCAGAAAAAACGACTACTTACTATTTAATTAGACATGCAGAAAAAGATAGAACAGATATAGCAAATAGCAACCCAAACTTAAATTTTGAAGGTGAAAAAAGAGCCCAAAATTGGGCTAACTATTTTAAAGAAATTAATTTAGATGCAATTTATTCTACAAAATATAACAGAACGATTCAAACTGCTACTCCAACGTCTCAAGAAAAAAAAATAGAGATACAACATTATAATCCTAACAAAATGTACGATTCTATATTTGTACAAGAAACCAAAGGAAAGTCTGTTTTAGTTGTTGGTCATAGTAACACAACTCCTGTTTTTGTAAATAGTATTATAGGTGTAAAAAAATATAATAATATGGATGATAATGATAATGCTAGTTTATATATAGTAACTATTATAGGTGATAAAAAAACGAGTATTATAGAAAAAGTGAATTAATCCAAAAATGTAACTTCTATATCTTTTAAAATAATTTCAGACACTTTTTTAAGCTGATTATTTTCAAACGCTTTATCAATATTAATTAAAGAAACCTTTTTGTTTAAAGGTTTGTAATTATGGTAATCTACAAAACGAATACCTTTAACATTACATTGTTCTTTTAACACTCTAAAACGTTTTCCACCGCCATTTGTATGGTAAGAATAGGCTAAATAATCGATTAAAAAATCTTTTTTACCTACCCAATAAATAAAAACATCTTCAAAATCTTCTCCACCTCCATCTTTAGAAAATGTAATTTCTATTTTATAATATTCTTTTCCTTTTATTGTTGATGAAGGCAATAGCTTTTTTTGCACTGCTCTATCATTTAGACCATAAGGTAATACAGAAAAATAATGAACAGAATTTATCGAATTTGTATAGCTACTAATTAATGAATCTATAGAATTTAAAGGATGACCGTTTATTAATTCGTTAAAACCATCGTTTGATACTATTTGTGAAATAATTTCAGATTTTTGTTTAAACTGTCTTGCTAGTTTAAATTCTCCATTTTTTCTTATTGCCCAATATTTTTTATCTCTAAAATTAAAAAAAATTTGAGAATTAGAAACTTTATTAGCCCCAGAAACTATAATTGATTTATCTATTATTTCTTGAGCAGTAAGTTCTTTATCAGTTAAATTGGTTGAAATAAATATGAATATAGAAATTAAATAAAGGTATTTCATGAAATATTTTTTGATTTGGTCGATTTTTGATCTGTAAAATTACACTACTTTATCTTAATCAAAACTGTATCTTTGCTAAAATAATCACAAACTTTAATTAGTTTATTCCTTCATTTCTTTTGAAGTAATTAAGTTACCAATGGCTGTACAGAAAAAAATAAACATACAGAATAAAAAAGCACGATTCGAATTCGAAATTATCGATAAATTAGTTGCTGGAATTCAGTTAACAGGAACAGAAATAAAATCGATTAGACTAAGTCAGGCAAGAATTACAGAAAGTTTTTGTGAATTTAATGACCGCGGAGAATTATTTATTGTAAACATGTATATACAAGAATATATGTTTGGGCATCATTTTAATCACAAACCAAAAAGCGAGCGTAGATTATTATTAAACAAGCGAGAATTAAAAAGTTTAAGAAAAGATGTTGAAGCTAAAGGAAATACAATTGTTCCTTTACGTTTGTTTATAAATGATAATGGTTTTGCTAAACTAGAAATTGCTTTAGCTAAAGGAAAACAAAATCACGATAAACGAGAAACTATGAAAGATAGAGACAATAAGCGTGATTTGGCTAGAATTAAAAAGAATTTTTAACTAACTTATTTACTTCGTGTTAAGAGAAAAATTAAAAAATTACACAATAATTTTAGCTTCTGGATCTCCAAGAAGACAACAATTTTTTAAAGACTTAGATATCGATTTTTCTATTAAATTAAAAGAGGTTGAAGAAGTTTATCCTCTAGAATTAAAAGGAAGAGAAATTACAGATTATTTGGCTGATTTAAAATCGAAAGCATTTACCAATTTATCAGAAAAAGATATATTAATAACTTCGGATACAATAGTTTGGTTAGAAAATAAAGCTTTAGGGAAACCGAAAGACGCTAAAGATGCTTTTAAAATGTTAAGATCTTTATCAGGGAAAAAGCACGAAGTAATAACTTCTATCAGTATTAAAAGTAAAAATTTTCAAAAGATAATTAGTGATGTAACTACGGTTTCTTTTAAAGAAATTACAGATAATGAGATTAACTATTATATAGAAAATTATAAACCTTTTGATAAAGCTGGCGCTTACGGAATTCAAGAATGGATTGGTTTTATAGCTATTAAAAACTTAGAAGGTAGTTATTTTAATGTAGTGGGTTTACCTGTTCATAAACTATATAAAGAATTAATGAATCTATAGAGACCTTAGTTTTATATTGCATAGTTTTTACTTGATATTATGCATTTCACAAATAATATTCATTTTTGATATTAACTTAGTAATTTAAACAAGTTATCTATTATTAAAGTGATAAACAAACAGTCAAATCATAACATAAAACTTTAATTAAAAACAGTATATTATCATTAGGTAGTTTAACAAATGTTAAAACAGGTTAAAATACTATATAAAGTGATTAAGTCTGTTGTTTTTACAAGCTTAATTAAGATGTAATTTTGCAGTAGCAAATTAAATCAAAATGAAAACAAGTAATCAAAAAATTAAAACAGTAAACAAAGTTGGAGCTCCAATAAAAAACTTTAGTAACAGTAATTCTATTGTATGGAATTCTAAAAGACGTTACAGGTTATAAAATTTATTAATTATTAAAAAAAAAAGCTCTTTTTAACTTAAAAAGAGCTTTTTTTTGCTTAAAGTTTAAAATTTTTCTTGTTTTTAATCAATTTAATTTCGTGATAAATTACTCGTTTCATATTCTAAAATGAATTTTATCAATAAAATTATCAAAATTAATGTGTCTACACCTTTATTTTAGCCAAAGATTAAACACAATCTTCAAATAATAGTTTATTTTTACGCAAATTTTACAACACAATACAACACAATTATATAATGAAGAAATACACTTACACAGAAAAGAAAGATACACGTTCAGGTTTTGGTGATGGATTAACAGAATTAGGAAGAACAAACCCAAATGTTGTTGCTTTATGTGCAGATTTAATTGGTTCTTTAAAAATGGATCAATTTATTAAAGAAAATCCAGAGAGATTTTTCCAAATTGGTATTGCAGAAGCAAATATGATTGGTATTGCAGCTGGTTTAACAATTGGAGGTAAAATTCCTTTTACAGGAACATTTGCTAACTTTTCTACAGGTAGAGTTTATGATCAAATTCGTCAATCTGTTGCGTATTCTGGTAAAAATGTAAAAGTTTGTGCTTCACATGCTGGTGTTACTCTTGGAGAAGATGGAGCAACACACCAAATATTAGAAGATATTGGGTTAATGAAAATGTTACCAGGTATGACTGTAATAAATCCTTGTGATTATAATCAAACAAAAGCTGCTACTATTGCTATTGCAGATTTTGATGGTCCTGTTTATTTACGTTTTGGTCGTCCAAAAGTACCTGTATTTATGCCTGATGAAGAATTTGTAATTGGTAAAGGAATTCAATTAACAGAAGGGTCAGATGTAACAATCGTTGCAACAGGTCATTTAGTTTGGGAGTCTTTACAAGCAGCAGAACAATTAGAAGCAGAAGGTATCTCTGTAGATGTTATTAATATTCATACAATTAAGCCTTTAGATGAAGAAATTATCTTAAAATCTGTAGCTAAAACTGGTTGTATTGTTACTGCAGAAGAGCATAATAAATTAGGCGGTTTAGGTGAAAGTGTTGCTAGAACTTTAGCTTTAAACGCTCCTACTCCACAAGAATTTGTAGCTACTGATGATACTTTTGGTGAATCTGGAACACCAGAACAACTAATGGCAAAATATGGATTAGATGCAAATGCAGTTGTAAAAGCTGTTAAAAAGGTAATTTCTAGAAAAAAATAGCGTTTAAATTAAATATAAATTAAAAAAAGAAGATATGAAAAAAGTAATTATTATGTTGTTCTTGGCTTTTGGATTTAGTCAAGTCTCAAATGCTCAAATTGATTTTGGAATTAAAGGTGGAGTTAATTATAATTCTGAATCTATTAAGGAAACAGGACAAGATGTGTTTTCTGGAGCAAAAAGTAAAACAGGTTACCATGCTGGTATTTGGTTACGTTTTAAATTACCCGTTGTTGGTTTTTACATAAGACCAGAATTAGTGTATACAAATTTAGAAAACGAAGTATTTTATAAAACTGCAGCAAAAACTACAACACATACTTTTCAAAAAATTGATATTCCTGTTTTATTAGGAAAAAAGATTTTTGGAATTGGAAATGTGTATATTGGACCATCATTCCAATATATTTTAGATTCAGATTTTAGTATTAGTGATATTTCTAGTGTAGATTCTAAAGGGTTTACAATGGGGCTTCAATTTGGAGGTGGTGTTGAGTTTGGAAAACTTGGTATTGATGTTCGTTGGGAAAGAGCTTTTTCTGGAATAGAATCTTCTTTAGCTAGCACATTAGGTAACGTAAATTATGATACAAGAATTAATCAAATTATTGTTGGATTGTCTTATAAGTTCTAAGCTTAGATTTATAATCTAATAAAAAAGAGGAAAACATTAAAATTGTTTTCCTCTTTTTTTTATTGCTTGTCTAAAAATCTTAAGATTTTAATGGAATTTCTGGTAATTTATTTTTAAAACTAGGAGCATTATCTCTGTAAGAAATTATTTTCTTTTTAGAGACAAGTACTATAAGGTCTTCATTTAAAGTAAATAATGTACCTGTTCTAAAAGTTTCTATCAATAATAGCTCTAACTCAGACATAGCTTCATTTAGCGAAAACTTTTTAAACTTTTCTTCCTCTACAAATCGGTATTTAAATTCATAAATTTTTTGATCATCAATATTGAATTGACGCATATAAACATTTATCAAACCTTCACTTTTTCTTAGAGGCTTACTTAATGTTAATTTAACAAATTCATCGTCTTTGATACTTTGTTTTAAAGTGTCAAATAAAATTTTAAATTCACTCATTTTGTAAAGGTAAAAAAAAGCTCAAGTTTAACACTTGAGCTTTTTATAATTATATATTTAATTTAGAAAATTAATTTCTAATTAAGCTTTAAAAGTAATTTTACGCATACGTAAGCTTTCTGGAGTAACTTCTAAATACTCATCTGCTTTAATGTATTCCATATTTTCTTCTAAAGAAAAATCAACTTTCGGAGCAATTTTCATAGCATCATCTGTACCAGATTTACGCATGTTTGTTAATTGCTTACCTTTAATTAAGTTTACAGCCATATCATCAGATTTAGAGTTCTCTCCAATTACCTGACCAATATATATTTCTTGGTTAATATCTATAAAGAAAACACCTCTATCTTGTAAACGGTTTAATGCATATGCAGTTGCTTTACCAGCAGCAGAAGAAACAATTGCTCCTTTTACTTCTTCAGTAAAGTCTCCTTTATAAGGACCATATTCAGAAAAACGGTGATTAATAATTGCAGTACCACCAGTTGCAGTTAAAATTTTATTTCTTAAACCAATTAAACCTCTAGAAGGAATAGAAAACTCTAAATGTTGTAAATCTCCTTTTGGTTCCATTACTAACATATCTCCTTTTCTAAGAGATACCAAGTTAATTGCTTTAGAAGCCATATCTTCTGGTACATCAATAGACAATGTTTCCATTGGCTCATGTTTCTTACCGTTTATTTCTTTAATAATTACTTGTGGTCTTCCCACTTGTAATTCATAACCTTCTCTACGCATTGTTTCAATTAATACAGATAAGTGTAAAACTCCACGTCCAAAAACGTTAAATTTATCTTCACTATCTGTAGTTTCTACTTTTAATGCTAAATTTTTCTCTAATTCTTTAAATAAACGATCTCTTAAGTGACGAGATGTTACAAATTTACCTTCTTTACCAAAGAAAGGAGAATTGTTAATTGTAAACAACATACTCATTGTAGGTTGATCAATTTCTGTTCTTGGTAGTGCTTCTGGGTTTTCTAAATCTGCAATTGTATCACCAATTTCAAATCCATCAATACCTGTAATTGCACAAATATCACCACAAGGTACTTTATCTACTTGAACCTTACCCATTCCTTCGAATACGTGTAATTCTTTAATTCTTACTTTTTTAGTAGAACCATCTGCTTTACACAACATGTATTCTTTACCAACTTCTAAATCACCTCTAAAAACACGTCCAATTGCAATTCTTCCAGTAAACTTAGAAAAATCTAAAGAAGTAATTTGCATTTGTGGTGTACCTTCGTTGTATTTAGTTGCAGGAATAGATTCTAATACAGCATCTAATAAAGGAACGATATTATCTGTTTCGTTTTTCCAATCTGTAGACATCCAATTATTTTTTGCAGAACCATAAACAGTAGCAAAATCTAATTGCTCTTCTGTTGCTTCTAATGCAAACATTAAATCGAATACTTTTTCGTGAACGATATCTGGTGTACAGTTTTCTTTATCTACTTTATTAACAACAACAATTGGTGTTAATCCTAATTCTAAGGCCTTACCTAATACAAAACGAGTTTGTGGCATTGGTCCTTCAAAAGCATCAACTAATAATAAAACACCATCAGCCATTTTTAATACACGCTCTACTTCACCACCAAAATCGGCGTGACCAGGAGTATCAATTACGTTAATTTTTGTGTTTTTATAATTTACAGAAACGTTTTTAGAAAGAATCGTAATTCCTCTTTCTCTCTCTAAATCATTGTTATCTAACAATAAATCTGTACGTTCTTTACGTTCGTCTAAGATTTTTGCTTGATCTATAATCTTATCAACTAACGTTGTTTTTCCGTGATCGACATGGGCTATAATAGCGATATTTCTAATTGGTTGCATTTGCGCTTTCTTAAATTTCGTGCAAAAGTAGGTGTTTAGACGTTAATTACACGTATTATAATTAATTATTTTTATTATAAAACAACTAATTTTTCATTTTTGTTACTTTTTGAACTACAAATAGTTGTATAACCACTTTCTAATTTTCATTATCTCTAAATGCAGAAGGTAAAATATCTGGAATTAACTTTATTAAAAGAGGTAACAATAATGCACCTCCAGGAAGTAAAAAAACAGCTAAAGCTGGTATTGATTTACAAATATCTAATAGCTGAACTTTTATTTTTTCTTTTTCTTCAGTTGATAAATTAGTATGCGTTGCTTTTTTTACTAGATACATAGCTTCTTTACTCTGTTTTAATTCTAGTAACAGTCGCTCTTTGTTTTTTTGCAACAGTAATTTTATTTCATCTACAGTTTGCATTATAGTTTTCTACGTTTACGTTCTGTTTTTAATAAATTTAACTCTCTACTTGTTTGTCCTGCTACAGAAGTATTTTCCTCAGCTCTTCTAATTAAATATGGCATAACATCCCTTACAGGTCCAAAAGGTAAATATTTAGCTACATTATAACCTTGGTTTGCTAAATTATAACTTATATGATCGCTCATACCAAATAGTTGGCCAAACCAAAGACGATTGTCATTTTCTTTAATTCCGTATTTTTTTGCTAATTCCATAACTAAATAGGAACTATCTTCATTATGCGTTCCTGCAAATAAAGCCATTTTAGGGTGCTCCATCATATACATAATTGCCGTATTATAATTAATATCTGTAGTAACTTTGTCTTTACAAATAGGAGAAGCATATTTTTTATCTTCTGCTCTTTCACGTTCTTTTTCCATATAAGCCCCTCTAACTACTTTCATACCAATATGAAAACCTTTTACTTTTGCTTTTTCATGCAGCGTTTTAAGGTAATCCATCCTATCATGTCTATACATTTGTAATGTATTAAAAACAATAGATTTCTCCTTATTATATGTCTCCATTAATTCTTCAATCAACTCGTCTGCAGCTTTTTGCATCCAACTTTCTTCTGCATCAATTAATAAAGGAACATCTTTTTCTAATGCAACTTTGCATACTTTATGAAAACGAGCTACTACCCTATTCCATTCTTTTTTCTCTTCTGAATTTAATTTTTCTCCCTCAGATATTTTTTGATATAAAGCGAAACGACCAAAACCAGATGGTTTAAAAACAGCATACGGAATTGATTTTTTCTCTTCACAGAAATTTATGATTCTCAATATTTTTTCTAAAGCTCCATCAAAACTAATTTCTTCGTCTTTGCCTTCTACAGAGTAATCTAAAACACTGTGCACCTTACCATTATTATACATGTTATCTATAATTGGTATACAGTCATCTTCTGTTACACCACCACAAAAATGATCAAAAACTGTAGAACGAATTAAACCTTCTATAGGTAAATGTGCTTTTAATGCAAAATTGGTAACAGCACTACCAATTCTTACCATTGGTTGGTTTTGAATCATTCTA
>CAJQQH010000197.1 GCA_905480405.1 uncultured Polaribacter sp.
TGCAGTAGAATAAGTAATGTTTATTTTTGGATAGTATGATGAGCTACCATCATCATAGTTCCAGCCTTCCCATTTTGAGCTAGAAGAAATGATAAGAGATAGATCTGTTATTCCGTCTTTGGCATCTAATACTTCTTGTACAATTTCTTTTAGGTTTGGAGATGTTAGTTGGATTCCGTTATATAAGTTAGGGATGCTCCAATTAACAGAGCTAGATGTTCTAGTTGTAGAAGATAAGTAATTATTAGAACTAGTATATTGAGATGGCTCTTTTAATTTTTCTGCTTTTATATTAACTGTTGTGTTACCATATTTGTACCCAATTAAGCTTAGTTTTACATCTGTAATAACTGCATTTGAAGGAATATTTAAGTTCGTAAAACGAAAACCTTTATATCTGATTTCTCCAGATTCATAGCTTTTAGGGTAGTTTCCTCCGTTTGAAGTTTGGTAAGAATCGTCTTTTTTAGAACTGATTTTTTTATTACTAATAGTAACAGTGTTTCCTGTAGAGTTTACTATTGTAGAAATTGATTCTTTTTGATTCCAGTAGTTGCTGGAGTTAAAATTTTCTATTTTTTTCCAATTAGACTCATGATTATTCCAAAATGAATTTTCAATTAAAGGATTATCCTTTTTTCTATCATCTTTTATAGATGTAGAATTGTCTGTTGTAAAATTGTTAAAATTTGAAGGTGAATTTGCGTAAGTTGTTCTAATAAATAATAGGATTAGAGTTGCAACAAAAAATATCTTTTTCGTAGTATTCATAATATGGGGGGTTAAAATGATACTATAAAGTTATGTAAAAAATAACCAAACAACAAATTTTTTTAGTTGTTTTAACTGATTTTTAAAAAGTTAGACAATAAAATGAATAAAAATTAGTTAGTTGCTATTGTTTTAGTTTAAATAACGAAAGTCCCATAAATGTTATAAGTCCATTTAAAATTAAAAGAGCAAATCCAAAATCGAAACTAAAATAATGTAAGCAAACGTAATTTATTAAAAACGTTATAAAAGGAGATGCAATACAGATAAAAGGAACAGCTCTGTCTATTACTTTTAGTTTAGTAAATAAGCCAAAAGCATATAAACCTAATAGTGGACCATACGTATAGTTTGCAAAAGTGAAGATTTTAGCAATTACGCTTTGGTCTGCAATAAAGTATTTGAAAACCAAAATAGTACCTATTAATATAAATGAAAATAAAATATGAATTTTCTTTCTAATTTTTTCTTGATCTACTTCGTTTTTCTTTTTGTCAATTTCTAAAATATCTATACTAAATGATGTTGTTAAAGAGGTAAGCGCAGAATCTGCACTAGAATATGCGGCTGCAATTAAACCAAGCAAAAAGAAAATAGCAGTTGCAAGCCCTAAAGTGCCTTTTGTGGCGATTATAGGAAACAATTGATCTTTGTGAGCATCTATTCCGTTTTTTTGTGCGTAGTCTGTTAGAAGTACTCCTAACGCTAAAAAGAAGAAATTTACAATAACAAGAACTATTGTAAACCAAAACATGTTTTTTTGTGCGTCTTTTAAGTTTTTGCATGTAAGGTTTTTTTGCATCATGTCTTGATCTAATCCAGTCATAACAATAGCTACAAAAGCACCAGCTAAAAAACGTTTCCAGAAATAATCGCCGGTTTTTACATCCTCAAAAAAGAAAGTTTTAGACAATTCACTATCTGCAACATAGGTAAAAATATTACTAATCTGCATTTCGTTAGAAATTGTATAAATACAAACTCCAACTGCTGTTAACATAAAAAGTGTTTGTAAAGTATCTGTCCAAACTATTGTTTTTATTCCGCCTTTAAAAGTATATAGCCAAATGAGAAGAATAGTAATCGTAACGGTTACCCAAAATGGAATTCCGTATTCATCAAATAATAACAATTGCAAAACATTTGCAACTAGAAATAATCTAAAAGCAGCGCCAATAGTTCTAGAAAGTAAAAAGAAACTTGCACCAGTTTTGTATGAGTAATCTCCAAAACGATCTTGTAAATAGCTGTAAATAGAAGTTAAATTTAACCTATAATAGAGTGGGAGTAATATTAGTCCAATAACAGCGTAACCTACAATATATCCTAAAACCATTTGCATGTAACTCATACTTTGCGATTCTACCCAACCAGGAACAGAAATAAAAGTAACACCAGAAAGCGAAGCGCCAACCATACCAAAAGCGACTAAATACCAAGGAGATGAATTGTCCGCTTTAAAAAAGGTTTTGTTATTTGCAGATTTTCCTGTGATGTAAGAAATTAAAATTAATACAGAAAAGTAAGCTACTATTAATAGAATTATATGAAGTGGTTGCATGAAATATGTACAAATTACGATTTGGTGATAACGAAGATATACTTTTTTAAAATTTTAATTGATTAATTCGTAATTGATAATTGATAATTCATAATTTTGCCAACTATGGATTTTTCATCAAAAATATTAGAAAATGCTGTGAATGAAGTTTCACGTTTACCAGGAATAGGAAAACGTACTGCTTTAAGGTTGGTTTTACATCTTTTAAAACAACCTAAAGAAAATACAAAGTATTTGTCTGAAGCATTGTTACACTTAAGAAATGATGTAAAAAACTGTGAAAAGTGTTTTAATATTTCTGATACTGTTTTGTGTGATATTTGTAATAGTCCAAAAAGGAATGCAGAAATCGTTTGTGTTGTAGAGGATATTAGAGATGTTATGGCTATTGAAAGCACATCGCAATTTAATGGTTTATACCATGTGTTAGGTGGTAAAATTTCACCCATTGAAGGTATTGGACCTCAAAATTTAGAAATTGATTCCTTAGTTCATAAAGTTGAAAGCGGAGAGGTTAAAGAGCTTATTTTTGCATTAAGCTCAACTATGGAAGGTGATACTACAAATTTCTATATTTTTAAACAAATAGAAAAATTCGAAATAACAACGTCTACAATTGCACGTGGAATTGCTGTTGGCGATGAATTAGAATACGCAGATGAAGTTACTTTAGGAAGATCTATTGTTAATAGAATTCCTTTTGAACAGAGTATTGGAAGTTAAAAACTAGTTTGCAATTATTGTTATTTAGTCAATTAAAAAGTAACTGCGGTTGAAAAATTTTATTAAATATTATTTTTCTTTTAAATCCTCTTTTAAAGC
>CAJQQH010000198.1 GCA_905480405.1 uncultured Polaribacter sp.
CCTCAAAATGTTCGTTTTCAAAAAAAATAAGTTTCCATACTTTTTTACGACCAACAAATCAAACAATATATAAATGGCAGTTAAAGACATTGTAAAATATTCTTTTAAAGACACCTTTTCAGTAAGTACAGTTCAGTTCGAAAAAGCCTGTACTATAGATCATTCTGTACAGCAAAATGCGTATTCTATTTATTGGATTCAAGAAGGAAGCGGAATTTACAATATCGATTTCGAACAATATCAATTTACAGACAACGTGTTGTTCTTTTTATCACCAGGGCAAGTTTTTACTGTAGATTCTGAGCAAATAAAAACAGCTTACAAACTTACTTTTGCAAGAGATTTTTACTGCATACAAACCCATGATAAAGAAGTTGCTTGTAACGGAATTCTATTCAATAATATATATGAAACTCCGTTTGTAAAACCTTGTGCAAAAGAAACTGCAAAACTCAACTTTATTTTAGAGAGCTTAATTGAAGAGTTTCAGCAAAACGAAACCGCCCAATACGATATGTTGCAATCATATTTAAAACAGTTTATAATTTCTGCAGTTCGTGTTAAAAAGGAAAATCATGTTATAAAAGAAGACACAGAAACGCGTCTTTTTAAAGATTTTAGTTTATTGGTAGAAATGAATTACAAAACGCTTCATTCTGTAACCGATTATGCAACAAGATTAGGTATTTCGCCAAAATCTATTACCAAACACTTTCAAAAGTTGGGGGCAAAAACACCATCAGACTTTATTAAGAGTCGTATTTTATTAGAAGCAAAACGATTGTTAATTTACACCGATAAAACGGTAAAAGAAATCGCTTTTGACCTTGGTTTTAACGATCCTGCTTATTTTACACGCTTCTTTACCAAAGCAATTTTTAAATCGCCACTTCAGTTTAAAAAAGAGTATTAAACTTTTTTTCCTTGTCATATTTCGTGCAGTAAAAATATGGGCATGCTCTTATCAGGTCAGGCTTTCTTAACTCGCTTTTTATTTTTTTCTCAAACTTTAAAAGAGCTCAAACAATTACTCTATCCTTTACGCGTGCACTTTTACCAACTATTTTTTGCTGTCCAAACAGTAAGAACTTTTGTCCATTTTTAAACCTCTATCTCGGTTGCATCTTTGCAGTGTGTAACAATAACAACACAACAACAATTAATTTATCCTGCTTTAGCAGTAACTAAAAAACAAGAAAAATGGAAATTAAATTAGAACAAACACAAGCAAACAATATTATACAAAATAACCCAACTGTTTTATTAGACTTTTATGCAGATTGGTGTGGACCTTGCCAAACATTATTGCCAACCATTCACAAATTAGCAGCCGAATTAAAAGACGAGGTTATAATTAAAAAAGTAAACGTAGATGACAACCAAGAATTAGCTGCAAAATTCGGAATTAGAAACATACCAACCTTGGTTTTCTTTAAAGACGGAGAAGCAGTTGAGAAGCACACAGGTTTAATTACAGAAAGAAACTTAAGAAGTAAAATAGACCGATTAAAATAAAGAAAAAAACCTTGTCCAAATCAAAGGAACTTTTGTCCAATTTTTAAAGTAGGTATCGGTTGCATCTTTGCAGTATCAAACAAAAACAAACAACATGAAAACAATAGAAAACGCACAATGCCCAAACTGTTGGGGTTATCAAACATACGACGAGCAAAACCCAGAACAACAACTTTGTGAATGCAAAGCATCAATATAAAACAAGTATAAAAATTAATAATAAAACAATTTAAAAATAAAATTATGAGCACATTTAACGTACCAGCAAAAAACGAAGTATCAGAAAACAACCAAGCAATCTTTACGCAATTAGAAAAAGGGTTAGGTTTTGTACCCAACTTATATGCAGCATTTGCACACAGTGAAACGGCATTAGGTAACTTTTTAGCAATAGGACAAGGTAAAACAAGTTTTTCTGCTAAAGAAAAAGAAGTAATTAACCTAGCAGTAAGTCAAGTAAACGAATGTGTGTATTGTTTATCTGCACACACTGCAATTGGTAAAATGAATGGTTTTACAGAAGACCAAATTTTAGAATTAAGAGCAGGTAATGCTTCTTTTGATACAAAATTAGATGCCTTAGCAAAGTTTGCAAAATCTGTAGCAGTAAATAGAGGAGCAGCAACAACAGATGCGGTAGAAGCTTTATATGCGGCAGGTTATACAAAAGGAAACTTGGCAGATGCAATTATCTTAATCGGAGAAATTACAATTACCAACTATTTTCATAAAACAACAGATGTTGCAGTAGATTTTCCTGTAGCACAAGCACTATAAATAACAGTAAAATTATATAATCAATTTTTTAATAATTAATAATACATAACAATCATGAAAAAAGTAATAGCAATTTTAGTAGTAGTTTTAGGTTTCGCATTTAATACAAATGCACAAGATGTAAAAACAGTTTCTTTAGAGCAAACAGCAGGTGAGTTTACGCAGAAACAAATTACACTATCAGAAGGAACTTATATTTTTGAAATAGCAAACAACAATGTTGGTCATAATGTAGGTTTTGTATTAGCTCCAAAAGCTGATGTAAAAGCACACATAAAAAACGCATATGTTACTGCACAAGTAAAGAATAATACAAAAGAGACTTCAAAAAAAGTAACGCTTAAAAAAGGAGAATATGTTTATTTCTGTCCTTTAAACCCAACGCCACAATACAAACTAATTGTAAAGTAAGTTTTTTATATTTAAGTAAAAAAGGCGAACATTTCTGTTCGCCTTTTTTTGTGTTGTAAAGTATTTTAATTGTTATTTACAGAAAGTGTTATTCAGCTTAATCTTATTTAAAGTTTCCCAAACTTCATGTTTAAAATCTTTTGGAGAAAAGGTAAATAGTATTACTGTTTTTTTAGATTTCTTACAGTAGTTACTTTCTATTTTAACGTTTAAAACAAAACGTTTATTGGTTGCAAAACGATCGAAAGTAGCAACTTTTCCTTCAAAATAAGTTGTAGTTTTTTTTCGTTTCTTTTTGGTGATAGTTGCTGTTGCTATTCGTTTATCTGTTTTATCATTTACATCAACTTTATTTAAGCTATTAAAATATTTTTCTAAATCGATTTCTAATTCCTTCGTAGTAATTTTTCTGTTTACATTAATGCTCCAAGCATAGGTATAAGACCAATAAAAAGTATGTGTTGGTTTAATCCAACCTTCGGGCGGAAATCGGATATCTCCAACACCAATATAATCCATATCTCTTGCAGGAAAACGAAGTACTTCTTGTCCCCAAGTGGAATCTAATTTTATTAAATTAAATTCTTCATTTTGTCCAACAGTTATTGTGTAACAAAAAAGTAAGATTATGTATATTATCTTTTTCATAACATTATAGTTTTACAGAAATTTCGAAAGCAATTGCATCAGAAATAGGGCTATCTTTCATTTTACTTTTATAGTTGATATTCCATTTTTGTCTGTTTATTTTAAAACGCGTTTTCATTTCTTTTTGCCCGTAATTTAATTTGCCATTAAAAGTAATGGATTTTGTAATACTTTTTATAGTAAGGTTTGCAGTAACTCTAATTTCGTTATTTTTAAAATATTCAAATTTTGTAATTACCATTTTAGAAGTTGGGTGGTTTTTAACATCAAAAAAATCTGGATCTTTTAAATGATTTACTAAACCATTGTTTGCTCTTTTTGCTTTTATATCTTCATTCGTAATACTATTCATGTCAATTATAAATTCTCCACCAGTAATAACACTGTTTGTTTTTATAAAATAACCTTCTTTAAATTTGATGTTACCATGATGCCCGCTAAATGAAAACGTATATTCTCCAATCCATTTAATTGTGCTTTTCTTTGTGTTGATTATTAACTTTTCCTGAGAAATTAAAGGAGAATTTAAAAGTATTGTTGCGGTAATAAATAGAATAATTTTTTTCATAAGTATAGTTTTAATAATGTTTTTTATTATGATTGTAAAACTATTTTGATATGTTCTAAAAAGTGTCAAAAAAATGTAAAAGAAGTGTCAACAGTTGTAAAAATTGATAAAATTGTAAGTTATTTGTACTTATATGAATCTAAAGAATTTTTATTACCCTCTTATTTTAGTTTTTATTATTTTCTTTATTTGGAGTTTTGCGCCTCAAAAAAATGAAAATTTAGACTTCTCTAAACAAGTAAAAATAACTTTAAGGCAAGTTGGTAATCAGTTACTACTTACCAACAAAGATTCATTATCTCTAATTTTGCCTATTAAACAAATTGAGAATTCTAAGTATCGAATTTCTTTTGAAAACAAGCTTCTATTTGAACCGACGAACTTGGTTAGAATTATGAAGAATAATATCGAAAAAGTATCCTTATCAAAAAATTATAGAGTTGAGGTTTTACAATGTTTAGATAATGAAGTTGCTTATAGTTATGAGATAAATGCAGATGAAGAAAAAACGATTATACCATGTGCAGGTAGAAATTTACCTATAAAATGCTATGTAATAGAAATTCAATTTTTAGATAAACCGGAATCAAAATTTAATTACAGCCTTCTTTTTTATATGTTTATTCCCTTAATTTTAGGAATCCTGTACGGTCGATTTTATAAATCTGATAAAAATAAGGTTGTTAAAGAAAACAAGAATGAAAAACACACAATTTTAGGAAGTTTTATTTTTTACCCAGAACAAAATAAATTGATGCAAAAAACCAAAGAGATTGCATTGTCTAAAAAGGAGTGTGAGTTGTTAGAAATTTTTGTTGCAAATGAGAATCAGATTGTAAAAAGAGAAGATTTAACCAAACAAGTTTGGGAAGATAATGGCGTTATTGTTGGTAGAAGTTTAGATACTTATATCTCTAAATTAAGAAAGAAATTACAAGAAGATACTTCTATAAAACTTACAAATATCCATGGAGTTGGGTATAAGTTAGAGGTTAAACGTTAATTCTAATTTTTAAAAACGAACCTCAAATTAAAAAGAACTATTTTTGTTTTTTATTTTTAGATAAAAACAACTTAAAGCATTTGTTAAACTACTATTCATATCCACATAAAAACTCTAAAGAATGGGTAACTTTTGTACACGGTGCAGGAGGAAGTAGTTCTATTTGGTTTAAGCAAGTGCGCGATTTTAAGAAACAATTTAATGTGCTAATTTTAGATTTACGTGGTCATGGAAATAGCAAACCAAAGTTAAAAGATACTTTTAATCCTAAATATACCTTCGATTCTATTACTGCAGATATTGTAGAAGTTATAGATCATTTAAAAATTGAGAAATCTCATTTTGTAGGTATTTCTTTAGGTACAATTTTGATAAGAAATTTAGCTGAAAAAAAACCAGAGTTAGTACAAAGTATGATTATGGGAGGCGCAATTATTAAGATGAATTTCCGATCTCAGGTATTAATGAAGGTTGGTAATCTTTTTAAATCTGTAGTACCTTATATGATGCTTTATAAGCTCTTTGCATTTATTATTATGCCAAAGAAAAATCATAAAAAATCTAGATTACTATTTGTTAACGAAGCTAAAAAATTATATCAAAAAGAATTTTTACGTTGGTTTAAATTAACATCAGAAATTAATCCTTTATTACGTTTTTTTAGAGCTAAAGATATTAAGATTCCTACACTTTATATTATGGGTGCAGAAGATCATTTATTTCTTCCATCAATAAAAAACATTGTTTCTAAACACGTAACTTCTTCTTTGTTTGTAATAGATAATTGTGGCCATGTTGTAAATGTAGAGCAGCCAGAAACTTTTAATAACCAAACAATTCGTTTTATTACATCTTTATAGTTGTTGTAATTAATTAAGGATAAAACATCGTTTTAATGATTTTTTATAAAGTATATTTGCTTTATAAAAGAATTTGTTATGAATAAGATAATTACGTTTGGCGAAGTTTTAATGAGGATTTCACCACGAGGAAATAAAAAATTTATACAATCTAATAACGTAGAATTTTATTTTGGAGGTACAGAAGTTAATGTAGGTATTTCAATAGCAAATTTTGGAGGTAATGTAAAGCATATTAGTTGTATTTCTAATGATTTTATTGGTAATACAGCAATTTCTTATTTAAATAAATTTGATTTAGACACTTCTGCTATAATACGTTCACCTAGACCTTTAGGTGTTTATTTTTTAGAAGTTGGTGCAGTAATGCGTCCTAGTGCAATTTCTTATAATAGATCTCACTCTTCATTTTCAGAAATTGAACCTTCTATGGTAGATTGGGAAAAATCGTTAGAAAATGGAACTTGGTTCCATTGGACAGGGATAACGCCTGCACTTTGTAAAGGAAGTAAAGATACGCTGTTAGAAGGCTTAAAATTGGCTAGAAAAAAAGGAATGCAGGTTTCTGCAGATCCAACATACAGAAGTGGTCTTTGGAAGTATGATGCAGTACCCAGAGAAGTTTTATCTGAATTGGTTAGCTATTCAACTATTTTTATTGGTGGTGTTAATGAAATTAATGAGCTTTTAGAAACCGATTTTTCATTTTCTAACGAAGATTTTGTTGAAGCAAGTAAGTTATTAATGGAGAAGTATCCATCTATAGAAAAAGTGTTCGATAAAATTAGAACTTCTATTAATTCTTCTTGGCATAAAATTAGAGCAAGAATGTGGAATGGTGTTGAGTTTAAAGAAACTTTAGATTTAGATATTACACATATTATTGATAGAATTGGAACCGGTGATGCTTTTGCTGCCGGAATAATACATGGTTTACAAAAATTTGACGATTTTAAAACAATGGAGTTTGCTTCTGCTGCTTGTGCTATTAAACATACCTATATGGGTGATGTAAATTACGCAAATGAAGAAGATGTACTTAGTATTTTAGGTGGTAATACAACGGGTAGATTAAAACGATAGTTTTTAAAATAGTAATAATAAAAAGCAAGTTGTACAACTTGCTTTTTATTGTTTTATAGGTTAACCTAACATAATTTCTTCAATTTCATCGGCTTCAATAGGTATGTTGCCCATTAAATTAAATGGCGCTCCTTTTTCTTGAATTACAACATCATCCTCTAAACGAATACCAAAACCTTCTTTAGGAATGTAAATTCCAGGTTCTACTGTAAATACCATATTCGCTTGCATTTGCTCATGAAGTAAACCGTAATCATGTGTATCTAAGCCAATATGATGACTGGTTCCATGCATAAAATATTTTTTGTACGCAGGCCAATTTTTGTCTTCGTTTTGTACATCAGCTTTATCTAATAAACCTAGTTTTAGTAATTCAGATGTCATAATATCGCCAACTTCTACATGATATTCTTTCCATAGCGTTCCAGGAACTAATAATTTTGTAGCCTCTTTTTTAACATGATTTACAGCATTATATACAGCTTTTTGTCTCTCAGAAAATTTACCAGAAACAGGAAATGTTCTCGTTAAATCGCTTTTATAATTAGCATATTCTGCAGCAACATCTAATAGAATTAAATCGCCACTTTTACATTCTTGATTATTCTCCATGTAATGCAATACATTTGCACTATTACCAGAAGCTATAATTGGCGAATAAGCAAATCCTTTAGATCTATTTCTTACAAA
This sequence comes from uncultured Polaribacter sp., assembly GCA_905480405.1. Taxonomy (GTDB): domain Bacteria; phylum Bacteroidota; class Bacteroidia; order Flavobacteriales; family Flavobacteriaceae; genus Polaribacter. The sequence continues at coordinate 7,556 of CAJQQH010000198.1, forward strand.
TTCATGTAATAATTCTGCTTCAATTTCATATTCCCAAACACCAGGTTTAATAAATCCTAAAATTCTTCGAATACCTTTTTCTGTAATATTACATGCTTTCTGCATTAAATCTAATTCAATAGAATCTTTTACAGAACGTAATCTATGTAAAATAGGACTACTTTTTGCAACAGAATGTGCAGGATATTTTGCTAACAACCATTTTGTAAAACGGTCCTCTCTTGTTTCGGTTTCTACAGAAGCTCTGTAATGCTCATTGGTGTTTATATAAAAAGTATCTGCATAAGTAGACATTTCAAATAATACTTTTTCTAAATCTTGTAGCCAATAAACTGTTTTAATTCCAGAGGTTTCAAAAGCAGCTTCTTTTGTTAATTTTGCACCTTCCCAAACAGCAATATGATCGTTTGTTTCTCTAACAAATAAAACTTCTCTTAAGTTCTCATTATGGCAATCAGGAAAAAGTATTAGCACACTTTCTTCTTGATCTACACCAGATAAATAGAAAATATCTCTGTGTTGTTCAAAAGGCATTGTGCTGTCTGCACTTATTGGATAAATATCATTAGAATTAAAAAAAGCGATACTTTTTGGCTTCATTTCAGCGACAAAATTTTTGCGATTTTTTATAAAAAGATCAGAATTTATAGGTTGATATTTCATGTTGAATTAATTTTAGAAACCAAAGGTAACGATAATAAATAGCAAGATAAAATGTGATAAAAAAAGGTTGTTAATGAGCAGTAATTACTAAATGTAATAAATTTTCATCCAGTTTTAAATTACAAAAAAAATACCTACAAAGTTTAGAAAATCTTGTAGGTATTATTATGTAACTAGTTTTTAAATCTAAAAACGTTTCTTTTTAGGTGCTCCTGTTCTTCCTCTACCAGAAGTTGGACTCGCAGGTTTGTTGCCTTTAAAATGTGGTTTCTTTTTAGGTTTCTTAGCATTTGCAGAACTACCTTTGTTTTTCTTACCAAAAGAACTTTTACTTTGTGAAGCTGCTCTTTTTGGAGGTGCAGTATCAATAGGTTCAAAACCTGCAACAATATGAGATTTTAATTTTTCTTTAAGTAGTTTTTCAATTTCACTTTGGTATTCTGTTTCCTCGCTACAAACTAAAGAAATTGCTTCACCAGCTGCACCAGCTCTACCTGTTCTACCAATTCTGTGTACATAATCTTCTGGTACATTTGGTAGTTCAAAATTAATAACGTGTGGTAATAAAGGAATGTCTAAACCACGCGCAGCAATATCTGTTGCAACTAGTATTTTTATAGTATTGTCTTTAAAATTTTTTAATGCTTTTGTTCTTGCTCCTTGACTTTTATTTCCGTGAATTGCAGCAGCAGAAATACCAGCTTTAATTAACTTTTCTGTTAGCTTATTTGCACCATGTTTTGTTCTTGTAAAGACTAAAACTTGATTCCATTTACCTTCTTTTATTAATTTTATTGTAAACTCAGTTTTTTTATTTTTATCAACTTTAAATACTTTGTGAGTTACTTTTTTAGCAGTAGAATTTTGTGGTGCTGTTTCTACAGAAACGGGGTTTCTTAAAATTCCTTCAGCTAATTTTTTAATTTCTTTAGAAAAAGTTGCAGAAAACATTAAGTTTTGACGTTTTACAGGCATATAGCTAATGATTTTATTCAAATCTCTAGCAAAACCCATATCTAACATTCTGTCTGCTTCGTCTAGAATTAAAACATCAACTCTTTTAAATGATACCGCTTTTTGGTCGTGTAAATCTAATAATCTTCCTGGTGTTGCAACTAGAATATCTACACCTTGTTTTAGTGTTTTTATTTGACTTGCTGCTTTTACGCCTCCAAAAACTACAGTAGATCTAATATTTACATATTTACTATATTCTCTAACATTATCATGTACTTGAGCTGCTAGTTCTCTTGTTGGTGTTAAAACTAAAACACGTAAAGGTCTAAATTTTGGATTTTTTGTTGTTGTTAAATACTGTAAAACAGGTAGGGTAAAACCTGCTGTTTTTCCAGTACCAGTTTGCGCAGAAGCTAAAATATCTTTACCTGCTAAAATATGTGGAATTGCTTTTTGTTGAATTGGAGAAGGAACTGTATATCCTTTCTCTTCTACTGCTTTTACTAAAGCATCTGATAAGCCTAAGTCTTTAAATGACATGTATTATATTTAATAAAAAACTGAAATTATTTTTTGTATAGAACTGCAAATGTACATTGATTAATTGTTAAGCTTCTCTTATATGTACTTTATATTATTGTATAAGTTTTTAAACCAAAAAAAAAAGATGCTAAAAAGCATCTTTTAAAAGTGTAAACTGCTTTTAATTAGCTTCTTCTTCCTCTTTTTTTTCCGCCCCTTATAAGGCCTAAAACAAATAAAATAATAATAGCACCAGATGCACCTATAATTATTTGATTTAGGATTGAATTACCAACATTAATAGTTAAGCCTAATTTAGCAAATGCCCAACCACCAACAAAACTACCAGCAATACCAATAATAATATTTATCAATAATCCGTAGCCATTATTTTTCATAAGAGCATCAGCAATATAACCACAAATTGCTCCAATAATAATTGTATATAAAATTCCCATTTTGTAAAAATGTTTAATTGATTAATTAATGCTAATTTAGTAAAAAAAAATAAAAGGATGTTTTTTTTAGCTAAATGAACCTGTAAAGTAGTTTAATAGCAGTGTTTTAACTTTAAATTTAAAGAGTACAATGAAAATAATTATACGCAGTTTTCTTTTTTTGTTTTGTGGTATTATATTTGGACAACAAGCTGCAACTAGTTCTGTTGAGGTAGAGAAAGCTTTAAAAGAAAAAACTATTCTAGAAAAGGTATCTCTAGTTAAGAATGTTAGTTTTACCAATATTGGACCAACAGTTATGAGTGGTAGAGTAGTAGATGTAGCTGTAAATCCTAATAATACTACAGAGTTTTATGTAGGTTACGCTTCTGGTGGTTTATGGTACACAAATAATAATGGTACTACTTTTACACCTGTTTTAGATAATTCGTCAACACAAAATATTGGAGATATTGCAGTAGATTGGAAATCTGGAACTATTTGGGTTGGAACAGGCGAAAAAAATTCTTCTCGCTCTTCTTATGCCGGAATTGGTATTTTAAAATCTAAGGATAAAGGTAAAACTTGGCTTAATGTTGGTTTGTTAGATTCTCATCATGTGAGTAGAATTCTTATCAATCCAAATAATTCAGACGAAGTAATTGTAGGTGTTATTGGTCACTTATATTCTTCAAATATAGAAAGGGGTGTTTTTAAAACTATAGATGGCGGAAAAACCTGGAACAAAACCTTATTTATAAATGACGAGACAGGAATTATAGATGTTGCGGTTGCACCAGAAAATTTTAATATTATGTACGCTGCTTCTTGGGAAAGAAATAGAAAAGCTTGGAATTTTGATGGAGACGGTACTAATTCTGCAATTTATAAAAGTATAGATGCTGGTAACTCTTGGAAAAAGGTTGCAGATAAAAGTGGTTTTCCTACTGGAAATGGAGTTGGTAGAATAGGTTTAGCAGTTTTTAATGAAAATACAGTTTATGCATTACATGATAGTCAATTTAGAAGACCAAAAGGTAAAAAAGGAAAATCTACAGATGCGTTAACTAAAGAAGATTTTAAAACAATGTCTACCAAAGTTTTTTTAAGCCTTACTGATAAAAAACTGAATTCTTATTTAAAAAATAATGGATTTCAAGAAAAATATAGAGCAGAAAACGTAAAACAAATGGTACGCGTGGGTTCTGTAAAACCAATAGATTTAGCAAAATATTTGGAAGATGCAAATTCTATGTTGTTTGATACTCAGGTAATAGGCGCAGAAGTTTTTAAAACCACAAACGGAGGAATTTCTTGGAATAAAACACACGAAGATTATTTAGATGGTGTTTATAGTTCTTATGGTTATTATTTTGGAGAAATAAGAGTCGATTTACAAAATGAAGATGCAATTTATGTAATGGGTGTTCCTATTATAAAATCTAAAGATGGCGGTAAAACGTTTGCTTCCATTAGTAAAGAAAACGTGCACGCAGATCATCAAGCTCTTTGGGTGAACCCTAAAAAATCGGGCCATTTATTAAACGGTAATGATGGTGGTTTAAATATGTCTTATGACGATGGAGAAAATTGGAATAAATTAAATGATCCTGCAGTTGGTCAGTTTTATTCTGTTTATGCAGATAATCAAAAAAACTATAAAGTATACGGTGGTTTACAAGATAATGGAGTTTGGGTAGCTAATAATACTGCAAGAATAGATAAAAGTTGGTTGCAAAGAGGTAAGAATCCGTATGAGTCAATTATGGGTGGAGACGGTATGCAAGTTCAGGTAGATGATAGAAACCCTAATATTGTTTATACGGGTTATCAATTCGGAAATTATTTTAGAATTAATAGAGAAACCGGTAGAAACGAGTATATACAACCAAAGCATACTTTAGGTGAAACTCCGTACCGTTTTAATTGGCAAACACCAATTCATTTATCAAAACACAATCAGGATATTTTATATTTAGGTGGTAATAAATTACATAGATCTTTAAATAAAGGTGATGATTGGACAACTATTTCTGATGATTTAACAAACGGAGGTAAAAAAGGAAACGTTGCTTATGGTACTTTAACTTCAATTTCTGAAAGTCAATTTCAATTTGGGTTAATTTATACAGGTTCAGACGATGGTTTAGTGCATGTAACAAAAGATGGAGGAGGAAGCTGGAATCGAATATCTAATAACTTGCCTCAAAATTTATGGGTTTCTAGAGTAATAGCTTCATTACATAAAAAAGAAAGAGTTTACGTAACATTAAATGGTTATCGTTTTGATGATTTTACTTCTTACGTATACATGTCTGAAGATTTTGGAGTAACCTGGAAAAATATTGGAAAATCCATTCCAACATCCGCAGTAAATGTTATTAAAGAAGATTCATTAAACGAAAATTTATTATATGTAGGTACAGATAATGGTTTGTATGTTTCTTTTAACAAAGGTGATTCTTGGCAAGTATTTAGTAAAAATTTACCTAATGTGGCTGTACACGATTTAGTAATTCAGCCAACAGCAAAACATTTAATTGTAGCTACACATGGTAGAAGTTTATATAAAGCAGACGTTGCACCATTACAAGAAATGACAACGAATGTTTTGGATAAAGAAACTCATCTTTTTTCAATTAATTCTGTTAGAAAAAGTAGAAACTGGGGTAGTTCTTGGAGTAAATGGAGAGCACCAAACTTACCGGAAATTAATATTCCTTTTTATGTAAATGCAGATAAGAAAGTAACCTTGCATATTTTTTCTGATAACGTAAAAATAAATTCAATAACTGTAAATGCAAATAAAGGTTTTAATGAAGTAATTTATGATGCCTCTTTTTCTGAAAAAGGAAGAAAAGCATACTTAAAAGCTAACAAAAATGTAAAAGTTTCAAAAGCTAAAAATGGAGTTTATTATTTGGTTAAAGGTAAATACACGGTTAAAATTGCTGATGAAACATCAGAATTTGAAATTAAATAAAAACGATTCAAAATTAGAAAAGTTACTTAAATAATATATGAAAACAAATATTTCAATACTAGTTATAATACTTACAACATCTATTTATTCTCAATCAAGCTATAAAAGTTTTTTTGAGCTCTCTGGACCTAAAAGAACTTGGGTTTTATTTCATCCATTTAAAGCTAAAAAATCTTTAGAGGTTTCTAAAGAAGCAAACAAAGTTGCAGATTCAATTAAAAAATCAAACTTATTAGATGGTGATGCTTCTGGTGGGCAAGTAGATGCTTTTAGACATGCATACTGGATGGCAAGACTGCATCAAGAAATTGGTAAATCTGCAGCACGTTCTCTAGGAAAGGCACATGAAAAAGAAAATTATTTAACCTTTAAAGAACGCAAATTAGAAGACGGTGTTTTACCAGATGAGATTTCATCTAAAATGGATTTGTATAATAATGAACAAGGTTTAAAGCTAATATCTAGAAGAAGTAAGGTTTCTAAAAAAGGGTTGATTTATAGAATTGTAAACGCCATTAGAATAGGTAAAATGAAGGTAATTAAAAAAGATGCAAATGGATTATTTTTAACTTGTGAAGGCGAAAATATTTCTATGAAATCTTTAAAAGGAAAGTGGAAAAACAATAAATGTTTAGTGAATTCAAATAATACGTAGTCTTTTAAAATAATACGTAGTTTATTACTTAGTGTTGTTTTTAGACTAAAAAACGCAAAGTCTTGTGTTTGTTTGTGCTCAATCGTTTAACCAAACTATTTAAAACAATTCTAAATACAAAATAAAATAGTTGGTATTGTTTGTTCGGAAAACGTTTTCGTTGTAAATTTGTTATAACTTTTAACTAATATACACAATGAGCGGATTTTTTAAATCTTCAATTGGAAGAAAGGTGTCTATGGCACTTTCGGCATTTTTTCTAATGTTCTTCCTGTTACAACATTTTGCAATTAACCTTTTATCGGTTTTTAGCCCAGACATTTTTAATGAAGTATCTCATTTTATGGGATCAAATCCTTTAGTACAATTTGCCTTACAACCCGTATTAATTTTTGGTGTTGTTTTTCATTTTGTAATGGGTTTTATTTTAGAATTAAAAAATTCTAAAGCAAGAAACGTTTCATATGCAAAAAACAATGGTGCTGCAAATTCATCTTGGATGAGTAGAAACATGATTTGGAGTGGTGTTGCTATTTTGGCATTTATCATTTTGCATTTTATCGACTTTTGGTTTCCAGAAATTAACACAAAATTTATTCAAGGAGATTGGTCTGGTTTACACGATGGGCAATTTAGATATTACCACGAGTTACAAGAAAAATTTGTAAACCCAATTAGAGTTGCTGCTTATGTAGTTGCATTTGTATTCTTAGGATTGCATTTGGCACACGGTTTTACATCAGCATTTCAATCGATGGGTTCTACTTCTGGTAGAAAAAAGACATTACAAACAATTGGTAAAGCATATTCTATAATTATCCCTTTAGGATTTATAATTATTGCACTTTATCATCATTTAAATCATAACCATTAATCTTAAATAACTATGGCTTTAGATTCAAAAGTACCAAAAGGTCCAATTAAAGATAAATGGACAGATTATAAAAACAAAATTAACCTTGTAAATCCTGCTAACAAAAGACACATAGATGTTATTGTTGTAGGTACAGGTTTAGCAGGTGGTTCTGCTGCTGCTACATTAGCAGAGTTAGGCTACAATGTAAAAGCATTTGCTTATCAAGATTCTCCAAGAAGAGCGCATTCTATTGCAGCACAAGGAGGTATTAATGCAGCAAAAAATTATCAAGGAGACGGGGATTCTACTTACAGATTATTTTACGATACTGTAAAAGGAGGAGATTACCGTTCTCGTGAAGCAAACGTATATCGTTTGGCAGAGGTTTCTGCAAATATCATTGATCAATGTGTAGCACAAGGAGTTCCTTTTGCACGTGATTATGGTGGTTTGTTAGACAATCGTTCTTTTGGTGGAGTTTTAGTTTCTAGAACTTTCTATGCAAAAGGACAAACAGGTCAGCAATTATTATTAGGAGCATATTCTGCAATGAATAGACAAATTGCTCGTGGTAAAATAGAGATGTTTAACAGACATGAAATGTTAGATGTTGTTGTAGTTGATGGAAAAGCAAGAGGAATTATTGCACGTGATTTAATTACAGGAGCAATAGAACGTCATTCTGCACATGCAGTAGTAATTGCCTCTGGTGGTTATGGTAACGTTTATTTCTTATCTACAAATGCAATGGGTTCTAATGTAACTGCAGGTTGGAAAATTCACAAAAAAGGAGCACATTTTGCAAATCCTTGTTATACGCAAATTCACCCAACATGTATTCCTCGTTCTGGAGATTATCAATCTAAATTAACATTGATGTCAGAATCATTGCGTAATGATGGACGTATTTGGGTGCCTAAAAACATGGAAGATGTTTTGGCAATTAGAGAAGGTAAGAAAAAACCAACTGATTTAACAGAAGAGCAAAGAGATTATTATTTAGAAAGACGTTACCCTGCATTTGGTAACTTAGTACCACGTGATGTAGCTTCTCGAGCAGCTAAAGAAAGATGTGATGCTGGTTTTGGTGTAAATGAAACAGGTGAAGCTGTCTATTTAGATTTCGCTGCTGCTTTTGAACGTTATGGAACAGAAAAAGCATTAGTTGAAGGATTACATAATCCATCTAAAAAAGAAATTATTAAGCTAGGTCAAAAGGTAATAGAGAATAAATATGGAAATCTTTTCCAAATGTATGAAAAGATTGTAGATGAAAACCCATATGAGACTCCAATGAT
>CAJQQH010000199.1 GCA_905480405.1 uncultured Polaribacter sp.
TTTTGCTGAATGGTGTGGCCCTTGTAAAATGATGAGTTCGATTTTAAAAGAAGTAAAAGAAGAATTGGCTGATACAATTTCTATTATAAAAATAGATGTTGATAAAAACCAATCTTTATCGGCAAAATACCAAGTAAAAGGAGTGCCAACGCTTGTTTTATATAAAGCAGGAAAACAAGTCTGGCGACAATCTGGAATGGTTCAGAAAACAGCATTGGTTACAATCATTAAAAATTTTAGTTAGTAAGTATCTGAATTAAATTTCAGGTGTTTTTTTATTGAAAAAAGTTATATTTATAAAATGAATTTATCGGAAGAATTTTGGGAGAACAAGTATAAAACTAACAAAACAGGTTGGGATTTAGGTGAAGTTTCTCCGCCTTTAAAAGCTTATTTTGATCAATTAGAAGATAAAAAAATAAAAATTTTAATTCCTGGAGGCGGAAATTCTTACGAAGCAGAATATTTATTTAAAAACGACTTTAAAAATGTTTTTGTAGTAGATGTTTCTAAAGCACCTTTAGAAAATTTAAAAAAAAGAATTCCAGATTTTCCATCATCACAATTAATCCATGCTAATTTTTTTGATTTAGAAAATACGTTCGATTTAATTATAGAGCAAACTTTTTTTTGCGCAATAAATCCAAGTTTAAGAGAGCAATATGCTTTAAAAATGAAACAGTTATTGCCTAAAAAAGGAAAGTTAGTTGGTTTGCTTTTTGATGCTAAATTAAACGAAAATCATCCACCTTTTGGTGGAAGTAAAAAAGAATATTTAGAATATTTTCAACCTTATTTTTCAGTCGATATTTTCAAAGAATGTTATAACTCTTATCCTAATAGAGTAGGAATGGAATTATTTATAAAATTAGAAAAATCATTCTAAATAATAGTATTTGTAATCAAAGTTACATAGTTTTCTACTTGTAGTTTGTATTTTTGTAAGCAAAAACAAGTATATGGAAGATATGCTCTTTTACGATCGATTGCAGTTTGCATTTACAATCACATTTCACTACATTTTTCCGCAATTAACAATGGGTTTGTCTCTCATTATTGTTTATTTTAAATGGAAATATCTTAGAAATAACAACGAAAAGTATAATAATGCTGCTAAGTTTTTTATGAAAATTTTTGCAGTAAATTTTACAATGGGAGTTGTAACTGGTATTCCTATGGAATTTCAATTTGGTACTAATTGGGCAAAATTTTCAGAGCTAACAGGTGGTATAATTGGTCAGACATTAGCCATGGAAGGCATGTTCTCTTTCTTTTTAGAATCTTCATTTTTAGCACTCTTTATTTTTGGTGAAAAACTAATGGGACAAAAACTACATTTCTTAACTGGTTTTTTGGTGTTTTTAGGCTCTTGGGCAAGTGGTTGGTTTATTCTTGCCACAAATGCTTGGATGCAACACCCTGTTGGTTATGAAATTTTAGAAAATGGAAAATTTGTATTGCAAAATTTTTCTTCTTTGTTTAGTAATCCTTGGTTGTTACCTGCTTTTTTACATAATCAATTAGCTTCTGTTGTTACTTCTTCTTTTGTAGTTGCTAGTATTGGTGCTTTTTACATTTTAAGAAAAAAACAATTAGAATACGGGCAACTGTTTTTAAAAACAGGTGTAATTTTTGGCTTAGTTTCTAGCCTTTTAGTTGCTTTTCCTACAGGAGATTGGAACGCAAAAAATGTAGCTAAATATCAGCCAGCATCTTTTGCAGCAATGGAAGGTATTTTTGAAACGGAAGAAGCTGGTGCAGAAATTGTATTGATAGGTCAGCCAAATATGGTAGAAAAGAAATTGGATAATAAAATTGCTGTTCCAAATATATTAAGCTTTTTAACGCATCAAGATTGGAATAAACAAATTCCAGGAATGGATCAATTTAAAAAAGAAGAATTACCAGATAATATCCCTGCATTGTATTATTCTTATCATATTATGGTTGGTTTAGGTACTATATTTATTGGTGTTATGGTTTTAGCAATCTTTTTATTATGGCGAAAAAAACTGTATACATTTAAGCCTTTGCTTTGGTTTATTATGGTTTTAGTTCCGTTTCCTTATATAGCAAACCTTACTGGTTGGTATACAGCAGAACTAGGAAGACAACCATATTTAGTTTATGGTTTATTAAAAACAAGTGATGGTGTTTCTCCAACAGTTTCTTCTGGTAATACGTTATTCACCTTATTAGGTTTTGTTGCTTTATATATGTTACTTGGGTTATTATTTTTAGTATTAGTGGGTAAAACAATTAATGAAGGTCCTAAACTTAAAAAACATTAAATTATGGAAATTTTTTGGTACATAGCAATAGCTATTGTTTTAGCAGTATTTTTTATTTTAGATGGATATGATTTCGGAACAGGAATTATACATTTATTTTTTGCTAAAAAAGAAAAAGACAAAGAAGTAATTGCTAAATCTGCTGGTTTATTTTGGGATTCTAATGAAGTTTGGTTAGTAGCTGCAGGTGGAATGCTTTTTATGGCGTTTCCAACATTTTACGCATCCGTTTTTAGTGGATTTTATTTGCCTTTAATTATTGTATTATGGTTAATTATTTTTAGAGCAATAGGATTAGAGTTTAGAAGTCAGTTTAATTTTCAAATGTGGAGAGATATTTGGGATACATCTTTTGGGGTCTCTAGTTTGTTATTGGCTTTGTTTTTTGGAATTGCTTTAGGTAATATTGTTAGAGGTGTAAATTTAGGCGGTGTAGAAAATGGCATTTCTGCATATGAAGGGCATTATTTTTTCTTACCTCTTTGGGATAGTAGTTTTAGTCCGTTAAGCGAAACACCGGGAGTTATAGATTGGTTTACGCTTATTATTGGTTTTATTTCTGTAATTACATTAGCTATTCATGGTGCTAATTGGGTAATTTTAAAGACAAATTCTACAATCAATTTAAAATTGAAAGGTGTTATATTTAAGTTGAATATTCTACTAGCAATACTAACTATTTTTTCTATAATTGTATGGCAAACTGTAAATCCTAATTCCTTAAATAACTTTGCAGATAATCCTTATTTATTGGTTTTTCCTCTTATTTATTTAATAGGTCTAGTCGGCTTGTTTTTTATTAAGAAAGTAAAAAAAGAGAGTCATGGATTTATGTTATCAACTTTATTAATTTTAGGCGGAATAACTTCTTCACTAGCTTCATTGTTCCCAGTAATATTACCTTCAATTAATAATACACATGAATCTTTAACAATTTATAATACTTCTACATCAGAGTATGGTTTATCTGTTGCATTCATATGGGGGATTATTGGTTTTATTCTTCTTTTTGTGTACATGATTATACAGAAAAGATTAATGGGTGGTAAAATTGATAAAATGGATTACGGACATTAATATACACAGACTATTATGACTGAAACATTAATATCTTTGTTAAGTATTTTAATAGGAATCATTGGCGCAATTATTATTGGCCTTATTTATAAAAAACACTCATTTGGTATTGTTGGTAATACGATTGCAGGTGTTTTTGGAAGTATATTTTTAATTAAATCTTTTGGACGTTTAGGCTTTAATCCACAATCAATAATACAAGACGAAACATTTAATGGTCTGTTATTTAGTATTAATTGTATAGTATCTTTTCTAGGAGGCGCTTTAGGTCTTATTTTGATAAAAATAATTTCTCGTAGAATGAATAAAAAAAACAGCTAATTAGCTGTTTTTTTTATTCATTCTAATTTCTAGCTTTATCATGTAACAAAGGTTACAAACCAACAATTTTTCTCAACTTACTTTTGTATCACATAATTAAATGATACATGAAAAGCACGTTATTTATACTTTTTTTATTTGTTGGAACATTGTTTTTGCAAGGACAAGAAATAAAATCGATTACAAAAGCAGAGATTTTAATTAAAATTGCAGAGAATAATACAACGATTAAAATTTCTGAAGAAGAATTTAATGCTGCAAAAGCAGACTATCAACAGACAAATGCAGTGTTTTTGCCAAACATTACAGCAAGTCATACAGGTATTTCTACAACAAACCCTTTAATGGCTTTTGGTTCTAAATTGAATCAAGGAATATTAACATCTGCGGATTTTAACCCTACATTGTTAAACGACCCAACAACAACTCGAAATTTTGCAACAAAAGTAGAAGTTCAGCAACCATTAATAAACTTAGATGGCTTTTATCAAAGAAAAGCAGCGAAATCTAAAATGGAAGCAATGTCTTTAAAAACAGAACGTACACAAGATTATTTAGTTTTTGAAGTTGAAAAAGCATACATGCAATTACAGTTAGCATATAAAGCTGTTGCTGTTTTAGAAAAAGCTTTGGAAGCTGCAAATGCAAATAAAGAAATGGCTGATAATAGTTTTAAAGAAGGTTTTTTACAGCGAGCTGATGTTTTAAATGTTGAAATACGAGTTACAGAAGTTAAAAACCAATTACAAACAGCAAAAAGTAATATACAAAATGCTTCAAACTATTTGTCTTTTTTAATGGATGATAAAAGCTACATTGTTTATCAACCAACAGAAAGTTTAATGGTTTTTAGTATTCATATTGATAACAAAACGATTTCTGAAAACAGATCGGATATAAAAGCAATGCACTTGGCTTCTAAAGGATATGAAGCAATGAATAAAGCAGATAAAATGGCATTCTTACCACGTTTAAATGCATTTGGAAGTTATGAAATGTATGACAAC